>JAGUXD010000004.1 GCA_020062035.1 Candidatus Brocadiia bacterium
ATGATAAATCGTGGTATGCTTTATAAACAAGATAGAAAAATATAACCATCCAGCAATCTGAATAAACCCCTTTCTGAAAAGACAGGTTAAAATCCCAAATGGCGATGGCATGCCTAAGACAGATAAATTTTGACACTCACGGTAAAAGATTATAATCTATATGAAAAATGTTAGAATTTATTAACCCTGCATTTGTCTGGCTTTCTCTGGCTGGTGTAATACCACTTATTATCCATCTTCTGAATCGTCGTAGATATAAGATAATACACTGGGCCGCGATGGATTTCCTCCTGAAAGCACTTCGTAAAAATAGACGACGTCTCCAGATGGAAACACTTATCCTTCTTTTACTGCGAATTCTTATTGTGATTCTTCTTGCTTTTATCTTAGCCAAGCCCTCTCTCAAGGGCGGTCTCTTTCTTACAGAACCGGATACCCATTTTGTTGTTGCAATAGATAATTCATATAGTATGTCTTATCAGCTGGATGGTTTTTCTACACTTTTTGATGAGGCAAAAAGGATTACACGTGGTTTAATTGAGTCATTAAAAACAAAAGATAAACTCTCCTTAATAACCCTTTCTGCAAAACCAGAGATTATTATTTCAGAGGTATCAATGCAGAAAGAAGAAGCAAAAAGGAAATTAGCAAATCTTTCTATCTCTGATTATGCAACAGATGTGGCCAGGACACTATTTTTAGCAGACGAGATATTAAGTAAATCCACTGCTTCACGGAAGGCGATTTATCTGATTACCGATAACCAAAAAACCGCCTGGGATAAAGTAGAAGCAAGCAAAGGCAAATTACAAACAGATGCAATAATAAAAATAATCCAAGTCGGACCACCGGATATAAGCAATAATTCAATCAGCAGGATTTATACAGACAGCCCCATAATCACCACTAAAAAGCCAGTCACTTTTTATACGGAGATTCGTAGATACGCGACCAGGTCATTAGACAAAATAACGATTAAAGTAAATTTCCTTGTCAACGGAGAGCGTATTTCTTCATCAGTAGCGGAGTTGGTTGCAAATGGTGCTGTGTTGGCGCCGTTTGTGCATACATTTAATGAGCCCGGCGAATACTGGATAAAAATAGAAATAGAAAATGACAATCTTAGCATTGATGATAGTCGGTTATACTCTGTTGTTGTAAAAGAGGGAATTCCAATCCTGATATTTAATGGAGAACCGGATTTAGAACCGTCAGAGGATGAGGTTTTATTTCTTCGCTATGCCCTTGTGCCTGAACTCCCTGAACCGACTGCTAATATTAAGGTTTCACCTTATCTAATTGATATCACCACATCAAATAACGAATTTACTAACCACTTATCTGATGATAAATATAACCTTGTTATTTTGGCTAATGTAGAATTTATTTCTCAAGAGATTCTGAAATCTTTAGAGAATTTTGTAAGGGAAGGCGGTGGCTTGCTTATATTTTTAGGTGATAAAATAGACAGAACAAACTATAACCAATTACTTTATAAAGATGGGTTGGGTATTTTGCCTTATCCTCTTGGCGAAATCAAAGGAGATAAAACACACAATCAAGTCGTCAGATTTGGCGAGATTGATTTCTCGCACCCGGCGCTTTTATTTTTCTCTTCTGTAAAAGAGAGATTCTATCCTTTAGCAATCTATCAGTATTACGAATTGAGAGAACAAGTTGATAGCGAAAATCAGGATACAAAATCGCCTTTGGTAAGGGTATTGGCACGGTTTAATACCGCTAATAACCCAGCGCTTATTGCAGAAAAATCATACGGAGAAGGGAAAATAATACTCATCGCGACTACAGCGGACACAGAATGGAATATTCTGCCTGCCCGGGCGATGTATCTGATGCTGATTGACCAGATTGCGATGTATTTATCTACCTTTCGTGAGAAAATAAATAGGAGGAATCTGATAGTGGGAGAACCAATAGAAATTGACTTGAAATCTTACTTGCCCGGCGGGTCTGAGCAAATGGACCTCAGGTTGCCCCGTAAGGGAACGGTCTCTTTACAAAGCCGCACGAGAATTAATAAACAGAGCTCTGCCTCGGACGAAACATCGGAGCGTAGGTTTGTTTCTTATGAGAACACTGATGAAGTAGGATTATATACGGTCTCTTCTAAAGATAAAAGACTTTACTTTGCAGTAAATCCTGAACCCAAAGAAGGAAATTTACGGCAAATTACAAAAGAAGAAATCCAGCAATTTATTCCTGCTGTGCAATATGATACGATTACTAAAGATGATGTTATTTTAGGTTCTGAACTCTTAAAAACAGAAAGAATAGATAAAATGGATAAATTCTCTATAAGCCATTTCTGGCGATATTTACTTTATATTCTTCTGGTCTCGTTGGTATTGGAGATGATTTTCGCCTGGCGATTTGGACGATTATAACATTGAGAAGAGTAATTCAGGGCGTATTTTTCTTGACCTCTGCAGTGAATCCTAATTTTTACGCCTCTGTTTCTTAATTGCTCTATTATTTCTGAGAATAGCAGATTGTTCTTCCCCAATTCTTCAGGTGTGATTATGCCGACCCGGTTAATTTTATCTATTAGCCTGGCAACTATGGCACAAGGATAACCTGTTGTCCGCGCCATTGATGTTACACCACGAGCATAATAATCAACAACTTCATATCTTATTGTTCTATTGCCGGTTATTTCCACTCTCATTAAGGTAAAATCTTTGTCTTTGCCGAGGGTTAATTTTGGTCCAAGAAGTGCCAGAGCAAATTCACGCGGGATAATCTTATTGCCTCTAAATTCTACTGATTCTGTATCCAAAAAACCACATTCTATCAAGGTTTTAATCTGTGCAATATGCCCCGGATGTCTTATGGTTTTTTCTTCCATATTGGGTATATTTCTCATCGTATGGATAAGAGTTCTTAATCCATCAGTATAAAAACACTCAAAAACACCAACATTATCAAATTTTATCTTTTCTAAACTTGATAATGGTTCAACTTCTTTGATACGTCCGTCTTCTACTATCTTCACTTTTCTGGTATATACCTCTATGACATCTTCTAAAGAAAAGACCGTACGATAATTCAAGGGAGGTTTAGGGAATTGGGGCAATCCACCCACGGCGATATGAACTTTATTCGGCTTTTCCAGAAGTGATGAGCCGTGTCCTACAAGTATACTGCTCAGTCCCGGTGCTAACCCACAATCAGGAATGACTTTCACACCATATCTTTCGGCAATGTCTTCAAGTTCAAAAATATCTTCAGGCATAAAAGAGATATCAACTATATCTTTAGATGCCTGAATCACTGTTTTAACCAACTCAAAGCCGAACCTTCCCGGAAGTGCACTGATAATTAAATCATATTGTTTTATAATCCTCTGAATGCCATTTTTGTTTCTTATATCAGTCTTATATAAAGAAGAAACACCTATTTTCTTACACTGTTTTAGTTTATTATAGTCAATATCACAGACGCCGAGGGTGATATTTTTATCTTTATTAAGGTCGCGGGCTATTTCAAATCCTTGTAAGCCACAACCGATAATGAGAATCTTCATAGTTTTTCTATAAGATGTATTATTGATTTTATAGATGCAGAGTTATTATCTAATTTTGATATAGGACTATCATTTTGCTGAGAGAGTTCATCATAATGAGCAAGAATCGCGATAAGGTTTAAGCCGGTTATTTGCTCGGCATTAGCAAGAATAGTTCCAGAGTCCACTTTATTTACGATGAGATTTTTATTGCGGATATTCAGGAATGGCATTTTATCAATAAGTTCTTTAATACGTCTAGCTGTTTCAAGACCGATAATTGTCGCATCGCTTATTAGAAGCAAATGGTCTATATTCTGGCTGGTTTTACGTGATAAGTGTTCCATTCCTGCCTCGTTATCAATTACAACATAAGAATAATTAGCAACTATTTTCTGCAGATAACCGCGAAGGATATTATTTGCCATACAATAACAATCCGGTCCCTCGGGTCTGCCCATTACCAGCAAATCCACACCTCTTGACTCGGTTATTGCCTGTTGGAGTTGATATTCTAAATGAGTTGGTTTGGATATTCCGTCAGGCAGGTTACGCAGTCCTTTGGTCTCCTCAATAATATCAGAGATGGTGCAATTGTATTTGATATCCAGAAAATCACCTAAAGTGGAATTCGGGTCAGCATCAACTGCCAGAATCGGCTTTTTGTCCTGCAGGAGTAATGACCTTACGAGTAAAGCCGCAATCGTTGATTTACCTGTTCCGCCTTTACCGGCAACCGCGATAACCATATACTTGTTAAGTGTATCCCGGTGCCGAATAAGGTCAAGAAATAATACGAGTTACGCAAAGTTATAACATGAAAATGGGAGGGGTCAAGATTTAATAGAGAATAAAAAGGGCAACCATGCCGATATATTCC
>JAGUXD010000054.1 GCA_020062035.1 Candidatus Brocadiia bacterium
AGTATTAGCCCAACCCGCGTAAGAAAAATAGTGACAAAAGGAGGTGAAGAGATATAATTTGGGTATAAAGATGGTTCCTTCAAATATCTTGACTATTTTTCGGCTGTCATAGTAAGATATTTGTAACTTTTTAGACAGCCTGATTTAACTTATAGGAGGAAATAACTAAAATGAAAAAGCGGATAATTATATTTTGTTTTATCTGGTTGGTAATTCTGCTCGGATATAGTATTGGGAATTCCTCGTATGAGCCGGTTGTAAAGATAATGAAGGCAGATGAAATCAAAATCGGGATGACGGGTTATGGTAAAACAGTATTCCAGGGCACGAGGGTAGAAAAATTTGATGTGGAAATAATCGGCGTTCTTAAAAATGCACTCGGTCCAAAATATGATATGATATTAATAAAATGTAGCCATCCGGTTTTAGATAAAGCAGGAATTATTGCCGGGATGAGCGGAAGCCCGATTTATATCGTAACTGATAAGGAAAAGGAGCCAGAGGGTCGGCTTATCGGAGCATTAGCCTATGCCTTTGGCTTTGCCAAAGAATCAATTGCCGGCGTTACTCCTATTCAACTGATGCTTGATGATATGAATAAACCCATAGAGAAGCAGGCGAGCATAGAGCATAGAGAAAATAGTGTAGAGCATAGAGTAAAGGGTCCAGAAAGTTTTCAGGATGATATCTACGCATCAGGTGAAATCAGACCATTGATGACCCCGCTTTATATCTCCGGAGTGAGTTCACATCGTTTAAGATATCTTGCCAAGGCATTAGAGAAATATAACCTCATGCCTGTTCAAACAGGAGCGCCGAGTGAAGACCTGAAACAACAAGTCCCTAAAGAGTTAGAGCATGGTAGTGCCCTCGGTGTGACATTAGTCCGCGGAGACGAGGATTGGAGCGGTGTCGGAACACTTACCTACCGTGATGGCGATAAGGTATTAGCATTCGGTCATCGTATGTCCTTGTATGGTGAGGAGGTCCAGGCACCTTTAACCACTGCATATATTTACGGGGTAATGCCGAGTTTAAATGTTTCTTTTAAGTTGGGCTCCAGTGTCTCTGAGATAGGATGCCTACAACAGGACAGAAGAAGTTCTATTAGCGGTGTTTTTACTAAGACTGCAAAAATGATGCCGATGAAGATTTCAGTAGAAAATATTAAGACAGGTAGAAAAGAAACCTTCACTTATGAAGTCCTACATCATCGTAATATTACTTCTGGTATTTTACCGTGGCTGATGTGGAGTGCGGTGGATGCGGTGGAACTCACGCCTTTTGAGCCGGCTTATGTTGAAGTAATCACTCATCTGAAGATTAAGGATATGGAACCGGTTAGTTTTAGAAGATTGGTAAGCAATGACATGCCTGCGGCAGGATGCGGTGCCGTTAATAATATCTTTAAGCCTATCTGGTATAACCCTTATATGAAAATATCTGTAGAAGATGTCCATTTTGAACTGCGCATTCTTAATGAAAATAGAACCCTGCAATTAGTGAATATCTGGACAGAAGACAAAGAAGTCAAACCTGGTGAAACCGTAAGGATTTATTGTCAGTTAAAGCCCTATCTTAAAGAACCGTTTATAAAAACAATGGACTTTACTATCCCTGAGGAAATAAAACCGCCACAAACTGTAAATATAACCATAATGGGTAGTAATGATTTAACATCCCCTTTACCAACGCCAACCAATATTCCAGAGTTAATAAACTATCTTAAATCATACTATGATGGTGGGAATATTGTCGCAGTAATGAATCTGCCTACTATTAACTTAAAAGTAAAAGGTGGAAATTATAGATATTTACCAAGGTCTTTCTTAAGCACTCTTATCAATCAATGGCAGGGGCCTACTTATAGTAGTTCTGGCATAGAAACTTCCATCCGAAGTCCTACATTAGAAAAACCACTTGAATTAGGACAGAACTACTTGTTAACCACAGAACCAATGCAACATATCGTTTCGGGCAGTTGCAGTGTTTCTGTAAATATTGTAAAATATAAAAACAAATAGAAAGGATGTTATATGAAATTACTAATGAGTATTGGCTTTATGTTCTGCGGTTTATGCTCTATGCTCTATGCGGTTCAGACCGCAACCTGGGAGGTTTCTGACCCTGCAGGTTGGCGAAAAGGAGAGATGGAAGGTGCGATTCTTTCCTCTGACGGCTCATTAACAACAGGGCTGACCACCACTAAAATCGCCCTGATTAGCCATCCCATTACAGATGAAGATGGTGGCTTATGGTGTAGCATTAAGGTAAAAGACAAAACCTATTTCGGCTCTGCTAAAGGAATCGTCTATGCATTGGATGAGAAAGGGACTAAATTAGACGAGGTTTTTAACACAGGAGAATGGTTGATAACTTCAATGGTAAATTACAAGAATGATATTTTTGCCGCTACTATCCCTAATGGCAAAATCTTTAAGATTGACAAATCCGGCAAGGGTTCTCTTTTTATAACTTTACCTTCAGAGGATAAATATATCTGGCAATTATGTTTTGACAACAATAGTACCCTCTATGCTGCGACTGGTCCTGCGGGCAAAATCTATAAAATTGATAAGACCGGCAAAGCCGAGGTTTTTTATGATACCAAAAAGAAGAATGTTCTCTCTCTGATATTTGACACAAACGAGTATTTTTATGCAGGGACCTCAGAGCCGGGAATAATTTATCGTATCTCATTAAAGGGCAAACCAGAAGTAATTGCCGATTTACAGGAGATGGAAATAAAGTCCCTTTTATATCATAAAGAAAATGGGCAACTTTTTATCGGTGCTAACAAAGGGATTAAAACAGTGCCTTCTGAATTTCTTGGCTTAATAAAAGAGGCGGCTAAAAAAGCAGAAAAACCACCGCTGCCGCCACCTACTCCACGAATAACGCCACAACCACAAAAACCACAGGAACCTCCTA
>JAGUXD010000123.1 GCA_020062035.1 Candidatus Brocadiia bacterium
CCCGCTAAAGCAGGACTATAACTCCTCTAAAAGGAGGATATGAGTTATGAAAATATTTAAGGAGTATCAACCTAAACAAACCTTTCTCTTACCGCCGGGATGAAAGAAGCCGCGTAAGAAAAATAGTGACGAAAGAAGGTGAAGAGATATAATTTGGGTATAAAGATGGTTCCTTCAGATATCTTGACTATTTTATGGCTGTCATATCAAAATATCTGTAACTTTTTAGACAGCCTGTTATAGGAAAGAAAAAGACTAAATAGATTATGGAAGCAGTAACCACGACCCAAATCATAGAAGTATGGCTGGCAGTTGGTTGTACTTTGTTAATATATAGTTTTTTATATAAGGATAATCCGCTGTTTAAGTTAGGTGAATATATGTATGTTGGTCTAACTGCCGGCTGGGGTTTATGTACTTCTTGGTATATGGTGGTCTGGCCTGATTTAATTCGCCCTCTCTCGCGAGTTATTGGTTCATATTTTGGTTATAAATTAGAAAAGCCACTTGAATCTAATGAGACGCTATTACTGTTGATACCTCTGATACTGGGTATCTTCATGTTGACCCGGTTTTCATCCAAGATTGGTTGGCTGTCTCGCTATACCTTTGCTTTTATTGTCGGAGCTTACTCCGGGATATCTATACCTTTTGTTGTTACCGCGTATCTCTTTAAACAAATGAAACCAACCTTGGTACCTTTCTGGGGTAAGGACATCCCGGCTTTGCAGGGCATCAATACGCTGTTGATTTTGATTGGTGTCGTGACCGTATTAATATACTTCTTTTTCTCTATAGAACATAAGGGTGCTATTAAATATATCGCCCGAACCGGAATATTTTATATGATGATTGGATTTGGCGCCGCATTCGGTTATACCGTATTGGCTCGTGAAGCCCTGGCTATCGGACGGTTTACTAAACTCGTCAACTGGAGTAAAACAAGTGATTATTACTATGCGCCTATTGTGCTATTTTTCGTCGTGGCTGGTATTATAATACTCTGGGAATTAATGAGACGTAATAAAGGAGGTAAAAGTTATGCCTAACAAACTTATCATTATTGTTGTAATTGGGGTCATTGTAGTAATTACCCTCGCCGTTATCGGAATTATGGGCATACTTTCTACCAGACAAATAGAAGGGCCCACGCCGACAGCGAAAATTGTCTCCACAACTAAAGCCGTCCCGACAGACGTCGCAAAGTTACCACAGGTCGTCCCGCCAATCACACCAACCACGCAAACTCCTGCCCCAATACCTGCCCGCCAATTGGCAGGCGGAGACATCGGCTTAAAAGAACCGCTTGACATAGAGTTCCAACTTACCGGTAGCATTATTTTACAAAACTTCAAGTCTGCTTTTATCTTGAATACTCTCACGAAGATAGAAAAGGTCTATCAGGAAAAAGACCAGATAAAATCTGAAAAACACGGTATCTGGACGATTTGTCATATCAAGTCAGACGAGGTTCTCTTACAGCAATATCATCCTGATGGCTCTGTTGCCAGGGAATCGGTTCTGTTCTTGAAAGATAAATCATTGCCTCAGGGAAAACAGCCACCAAGCACCGGACGTTATTATAATCCGGGTGAAAAAAAGACCGCGCCGACCGCTCCTGATGGGTCCGGACTGAACATCCGTTCTCCAGAAGACATAGACAAATTTATCTCAGAAACACCGGTCAGCGACCTTTTAAGTATTGTTCGTTCAGTCCCTGAGGGCTTAATAGATATCGTTTTGACTACCCTGCCAGAGGATTACTTACGCAAGAAATTAGAACAAAGCGCGTTAGAAGCTGCCATATCAGATGAAACATTCAAGGAACATAAACCAGCGGAGATAATAAAGAACCTGCTCCGTGTGCATAATGATTTTACACTCCCAGTGGGCGAAAAGTTGCTCGTCTTTGCAACCGCAGTAAATCCTGATAATAGTCCGGTCTCTCGGACCACTGTCTTTCCGCCCGAAACCAAACGAATTTATGCCTGTTTTAAGAATGAAGGCGTTTTATCTAAATTAGATAGGGTAATCATTAAATGGGTAAATCAAACCACTAAAAATATTGTCTACTGGTCTGCGTTTATGATAACGAAAGATGCAGAATACAACTATATCTTCTTAAAACCGGAAGGCAGATGGGAGCGCGGTAAGTATTTTGCCTGCCTTTATAAAAAGGTTTCAGATCCCACACCAATCGCCTGGGGTGAATTTGAGATAAAATAACTTGCAGAGAATACGGATTGTTCAGGTAATCACCCGTCTTATCAAAGGCGGTGCCCAGAAGATATGCCTTGATTTAGCAGAATCACTTCCCAAAGACCAATACGAAGTCCATCTGGTAAGCGGACCAGAGACCGGACCCGAGGGCTCTTTATGGGAAAAAGCCAATCAATTAAAAGGCATTTCTATCACCGTTATCCCTGAATTAGTGCGGAGTGCGTCTCTGTTTAAGGATTCTATCGCCCTTATAAAATTATATCAATTCTTCAGACTTGTTTCTCCGAAGATAGTTCATTGTCATACCTCTAAGGCAGGATTTTTAGGATGTCTTTCAGCCCGTTTAGCCAATGTACCGGTTGTGGTTTTTTCTCCTTATGGGCATCTATTTGCCGAAGATGCTCAGATTCCGGGTGTTTCTGGCAACTGGCTCCGTCTAAAGTTATTCTATTTTTTAAGCCGACTGGCAGGGATTTGTGCGGATAAAATCATCGCCCAAAATCAGAAAGATAAAGACGACCAAATCAAACTCAAATTAGCCCCGCCGCAAAAATATGAGGTGATTTATAATTCCATAGAACTAACTAATATCCCAAATTCCAAATTCCAAATCCCCAATCCCCAATCCCATTATCCTCTTTTAGCAACCATTGGAAGATTAAGTCCTGAAAAAGGACAAAAATATCTCTTAGAAGCAATCAAATTACTTAAAACTACCTTCCCCTCTGTTTATCTTTCAGTTATCGGTGATGGACCTCTCCGAGAAGAATTAGAAGACATCACAGAAAAACTTGATATTCAAGATAATGTTCAGTTTCTCGGCTTATCAGATAATCCACGTTCATTGCTTAAAGACATTGATATATTTGTCCTGCCCTCTCTTTATGAATCATTTGGCATAGTGTTATTAGAGGCGATGGCAGAAAAGAAACCAGTGATTGCAAGTAAAACAAGCGGGATTCCTGATGTAGTAATAGACCGGAAAACCGGCATTCTAGTTGAGCCGGCTTCTGCAGACGCGATTGCTGATGCGATTATCAAATTAGTTAAAGACAAAGAATTAGCAAAGAAAATGGGCCAGGCAGGTTACGAACGGCTAACATCACTATTCCTTAAAGAAAGAATGCTCAACTCTTTTGACGCCCTCTATAAAAAACTTCTTACCAGATAAGTTCCGGACAGGGATAATGTTAGATAGCAACCACATCCCAGTGGAAACAGATTAAGATAGCATAGGAAAGTATAAAATCACTCACCGCCGACTCACCGAGCCCAGTGGGGACGCAGAGAGCGCAGAGAGGGAAAACCCCGATTTATCGGGGCTTAATTTCTCTGCGACCTCCGCGTCTCTGCGGTCCCGCTTTAGCGGGATGGTTATCCCTTTTACGGGATTTTCTTGACCTCTTCTTATTCTTTCACTTTAATATCTTACTGTAATGAAGAGACCTGAATATCTTGTTTCTTTTGATACTTCTAAAGTGCCTTCTTTCACTACGGATGTTCTGATAATAGGCAGTGGGATTGCCGGCTTGCGAGCGGCAATAGAAGCCGCAAAACATCATAAGATTACGCTCCTTACCAAAGACGGTTTATCAGAGACAAATACCTATTATGCCCAGGGCGGTATCGCATCACAGATTGATAAACCGTCTTTGGTTTCTTCTCATATTGCGGATACCCTTAATAATGCGCATCAGTTAGCCAATCCATCTGTGATAAAACAGGTAATCAATAAGGGTATTACTCTGGTAAAAGAACTTGTCTCCTGGGGTGTGGAGTTTGATAAGAAGGGTAAGAGATTTGATATGGCTCGTGAAGGCGGTCATAGTTTTTCCCGCATCCTTCATTCAGGAGGCGATGCGACAGGCAGACATCTTCAGAAAACACTTATCCGTAAGGTCAGAGCCACAAATAATATCACGATTTTTGATTATACCTTTGTAATAGATATTCTTGCTTATTCCCGAACCTGCCACGGTGCATTGGTGTATAATCAGAAGAGTGCGGCTCTTTTTGTCATCTGGGCAAAGAAGACGATTATTGCCACAGGCGGTGCCGGGCAGTTATATCGCGAGACAACTAATCCTCAAATCGCCACCGGTGATGGAGTGAGTATCGCTTATCGCAAGGGCGTCACTTTGCAGGACCTGGAGTTTGTTCAGTTTCATCCAACTGCTTTATATGTGGCAGGAGCCGCGAGATATCTTATTTCAGAGGCGGTCCGTGGCGAAGGCGGTATTTTATTGGATAGATACCAGAGACGGTTTATGGCGGATTATCATCCATTAAAAGAGTTGGCACCTCGCGATATTCTCTCCCGGGCAATCCTTAATCAAATGAAATTGACGCGGGACACCAATGTTTATCTTGATTTGAGGCATCTTCCTTCATCTAAAATCAGAAAACGTTTTCCTTCTCTGGCTAAATTGTGCAAGAACTTCGGTATTGATACAACGAGAGAGCTGATACCTGTAAGACCGAGTGCCCATTATTTGATTGGCGGGATTAAGATAGACCTTTTTGGAAGGACGAATATAAAGAATTTATTCGTGGCTGGAGAATGCGCATCATCTTCGTTTCACGGAGCAAATAGATTGGGAAGCAACTCGCTTTTAGAGGCAGTAGTTATCGGATATTTCGCAGGTAAAACCGCAAGCCGTGAAGTCAGGCCGCAGAAAATCCCGTATCTAACATATGTGCGGCGCTATGTTCACGGCAAAGTAAACCTCACTGATATTACTAATTCTTTACGAAGTTTAATGTGGTATAATGTCGGACTGGAGCGAAACGAAACCGGGCTTAAACAGGCATTGGCAAAAATAGATTACTGGTCAAGTTATTGTCTTTCGTTAGAGTTTTCATCACCACAGGGCTGGGAACTGCAGAATATGTTGACCCTGGCGCGACTGATTACACAATCCGCCTTGAAACGGATCGAAACAAGGGGCGTCCATTACCGAACCGATTTTCCTCTGACAGTGCCGGAATGGGAGAAACATTCTGTTATATGAAAATAATTATCCTTTCCCGTTCTGCGAATTATTATTCAACCAAGCGATTGGTTCAGGAAGCCAAACATCCCCGTCATCAGGCATTAGTTATTGACCCTTTAGATTGCCATCTCTCTGTGAAAGAAGGGGTTTTTGCTGTTTATGCTTTGTCAGGGAAATTTGATTTATCTGGCTTTGATGTGGTAATCCCCCGGCTTGGCATTATTGGTGTTGACTACGGTCTACTCGTGGTCAGGCAATTTGAGTTAATGGAAAATTATGTGCTTAATTCAAGCCAGTCGTTAAGTAATGCCAAGAATAAATTTTTTGCTCTACAGGTCTTAGCAAAAGCAGGACTTCCTATCCCGCAAACGATGATGGTGCATAATCTCCAGAATATTAAAGAAGTGGTAAAGAAATTGGGTGGGTTGCCTGTGGTCCTGAAGTTATTTCGTGGCTCGCAGGGAAAAGGCGTGATTTTATCTGAAAACCTGTCTTCTTTAGAATCAATATTAACTGCGGTCTGGGCAATTGGATATGACATCATCTTACAAAAATACTACCCTGAGACCAGAGGCGAGGATATAAGAATATTGGTTCTGGGTGATAAGATAATCGGAGCGATGAGACGGATTCCTAAAAAAGGTGAATTCCGCAGTAATATCCATCAGGGCGGGAAGATGAAAAAGGTCAATCTTTCTCACGAGGAAAAGGACCTAGCCATAAGAGCTGTTAGAGTGCTGGGGCTTAATCTTGCAGGCGTGGATATTATGCGGACTTCTAAAGGAACACTTATATTGGAGGTAAACGGCTCGCCCGGTTTTGAGGGATTAGAAAAAATCACCGGCGCCAATATCGCCCGTCAGATTATTGACTTTGCAACATCCGTGTAATCTGTGGCTACTCTTCAGTAAAACCCCGTATTTTCTGGTTTAACTCGTCTCGGATTTTACGTTGTTTATCGGTTGCCTCGCGGATTGCCTGGTCTAAATTCTCAAGCCGGGTTTCTATGTTGGTCAGCCGTTCTAAATATTCGGCTCTTTTCTCGCTTTCCCGCGGGTTATTTGGATGAAGGATTCCCATATTCTTGCGATATCGGTCCTGGTCCCGGGCTAATTTTTCGCTCTCTTTTCCCGCCTCGGTTATAATCCGCTCCTGTTCTGCAATCTCATTCATACATCTCATTATTTCTTCTAAAAACACCTTTGACTTTTTGGAGAGATAATCTTGCGTTAGATAAAATCTGATTTGGTCCATTGATTGGTTCTGAAGATAGATGTTAGATGAGATTTCTTTTTGCTCTCTGACCTTAAACTCAATGGTTTTTCCAGCAGGGAGGTCGGTCTTAAAGCGATAATGTCCCGCGATTTCCTCATCAAATTTAACTGGCTCAATAAGCGTATAGTCACTGAAGCGAGGATGGTCTATATATAATGTAAAGCCCTTTGGGGTCTTATTGATACATTTATAGATATTTTCCCTGATATCATACTGTTTTAGGACCATAACACCATTGACAAAACTTGCCTTATGAACCGGTTTTGGTTCGCCTTTACTTGTGGTTTCTATGGAACAGCCGGCTTCTATGGCATAATGAATAATTTCCTTCATTTGGGGCTGGAGTGGCTGACGAAATAGCCCCTCACCAACTGCGGTTGAGCCCTCAAAGATATTTACTGGTCCTGCTTCAAGTGTAAGTTTAGAGGAGTTGGTGAGATAGAATGCGTTCATCAGTTTTGGAGAAATAGAAGAGCGATGATAGAGGGTTTTGGAGCCGTCTATATTCTCGCTGACGATTGGGACCATAGCGGCTTGACGGCGCGAGACACTGATTGGTGCTTTTGATTCATAGGCAAATAATTCGCCTATCTGTGCACCGGTTGCAATTGCGCTAATGGACTGTGAGAGCATCTCTGACATCTTAATTGAAGGGGAAAGGGCCCCCGGAGCGAACATTAGACCTTCATCCATACTACAACTACGATTCTCCCCATCAGCAGAGACCCTTTTTTCTGCAGGTGCTCTTGGTTTCATCTTCCTTGCTCTCAGTTCGGGTTTATCTTTATAGTCTTCTAATTCTTTTTCTGCCGCGAATTTGCCCAAATCCACCAAACTACTTACTAATGGTATAAGAGAACCCAAATCAATAATTGGTCTGATAGGATAATAAGAGGTGTAGAGGTCCATCTTAAATGATATTGGATTACCGGCAACAAAAGAGACATCAATATTGTTCCAGTCCTCGTCGGTCGGGTTTTCCATTATCGCCCAGCCCTGAAGATACGGTTTTGCGTCCTCTGCTAAAATCAGGCGATACGAGGTCTTCCAGATAGGCATTTCTATAAGATAGCCAATCTTGATGTTACGTTCGCCTTTGCCTGTTGTCTGGATTTTTATTTGCTTTCGGTCTGTATATTTGGAGTTTTTGTAAATATCCAGGATTCTCTGCAGGTCTTCCTGAATCCGCTCATCCAGAATTCTCATTGAACTGACATCCAGCAGATTAAATGGCTGTATGGCGCCGTCTTCCCTTAAAAGTACCACTTTGTATGAAGTAAGGACCGTATTATCCATCTTCTGATTGATTGGCTCAATGCCGAGGATAGAGCCGCAGGCGGTTTCTATGCCGACCTTAATTTCTACCTTGACTCCTTTGAGTTGCGTGATAAATTGAGTTAATGCCGCATCTTCTTGAACGCGAATCAGGATGTTTTCTAATTGCTTGTGGATTGGGTCTTTGGAATCGTAGCCGATAGAGGTGATTTTTCCGCCGTAGTCAATGGCAAATAGAGAGGTCAATAAATCCTGCATCTGGTCTGCCTTGAAATCAAGGGTGATTGTTGCATCATCTTTTACCCTGCCGATGCGTTCAAAATAGCCCATCCCGTGTTTATAAAGGACTACTTTCTTCACAGGCGGTGTTTTCTCCTTATCTTTTGAGGATTGTGCATTTACTGTCATGCTTGGGTGGGATGATGTAAATACAGCAGTTAACAGCATTGTCATTGCTATTTTCTTCAACATATGTTCCCTCCTTTTTGTTTGGGGTTGAAAAGTCATTCTATATTATACTATATTAGATTAAGATATTCCAAAAATTTGTGGATAAATATTATTTTTATCTGCATTCACTATCAAACGATTGGATATCCCTTATTGTTTTTATCGTGGCTTTGGCTGAACAGACCGGACAGACATTATTTCTTTTTATTGCAATGTTTCTAAAGGTCATTTCTAAGGCATCAAAGACCAAAAGGCGGTTAGTAAGAAGTTCTCCAGCACCGATAATGAGTTTGATTACTTCTGTTGCCTGAACCAGTCCAATAATACCGGCAACAGTATTAAGAATCCCGGCTTGTTCACAGGTTGGTATGGTGTCTGGAGGTGGTGGCTCTGGAAAAACACAGCGATAACACGCTGTCTTATGCGGAAGAATACTCATCACCTGACCTGTATATCTTAAGACACCAGCGTGAATAAGGGGAATATTATAAATAACACAGGCGTCATTTAATAAGAACTTGGTTGCAAAATTATCGCTACCATCAATAACCATATCGTAATCTCTGATGATATTTATATTCTGGATTTTGAGCCGTGCAGAAACGATATTCAGTTTCAGGTCTGGATTCAGTTGCTTTAAGTGTTTTTCTGCAGAGAGAATCTTGAGTTCGTCAATGTTAGAAGGGTTGTGCAATATCTGTCTTGGTAGATTTGACCTTTCCACAGTATCCGTATCAATCAAACCAATAGTGCCGATACCTGCTCTGGCAAGATAAGAAGCAGAAGGAGAGGAGAGACCTCCGGCACCGACAATAAACACCTTGGCTTGGCTGATTTTGTTTTGTCCACTCTCTCCAAAGTACGGTAGTTTAATATGCCGAGAGAATTGCTCTGTATTTAGATTATGGTTCATTTTTCAGGTTCTAATTCGTTTAGATAATATTATACCAATAATTGTGAAAACAAGCAAGGGTAAAAAGACGCTCCAGAACGGCGCCACGAGTCCTTTATTACTAAGCGATTCTGAGAATGATTTAGTTATAAAGAATGCTAAACTGATAAGCAAACACAGACCAGCACCAACAAAGAAACCGTGAGATTTTTGGATAACCGCAAATGGTAAACCAATAAATATCAGGATTAGAATAATAAACGGAGCGGTTATCTTGGAATAATACTGCACCTGTAAAGAATAGTTCTGTGGTTGGGTTTGCGCTAACTCTTTGAGTTGAGATAATTTTAAGTAAGAAGAGGTTTCTTCTGTTCTTGCTATGGACCTGGGAGTAAGTTCAGAGACAAGCAAATATTCGTTATCGTGGAACACATAGGGCGATGATTTCCTGAAACCATTTTCATCATAAGAATATACCACTCCATCAGAAAGTAACCAACCTTGATGGGATTCTTTACTTGACCATCTGGCTTTTGCTGCCACAATCTGATTGATAAAATTCCCTTCTTTATCATATTGGTTTATCCAGACATCTTTCATTTCCTGTCTGGCATAGATATATTTTTTTATAGTAAAAAAGTGTTCTTTTGTATTACGCATAAGGAAACGGTCCCAGCCTTCTGCTTTAAGTATTTTCTCGGTTAAAGTGATATCCTTGCTGATAGAAGGTATGATAACCTCGTCAGTAAAATACATCAATCCGATGAGTAGTAGTATTATTATAAAAACAGGCAGAATGGTTCTATGAAAACTTATTCCTGATGATAAGATTGCTACTAATTCCTTTGTATTTATCAATTTACTTGTTGTCATCATTACGGCAATGAGTGCCATTACAGGAAGGAGTTTATTGATAATCAAAGGGATTCTTATTATATAGTAATACGGAATAAAGAAAAAGCCATTTTCCTGCCCTGCCTGAATAAAATCACTGATGTCAGTAAAAAAATGGATGATAACATACAGTCCAGTTAAAGAAAATGCCGCAATCGCTAATATAAAAACAAATGTTTTAAGAACATAAAAGTCAAGTTTTCTTATGTAAGAAAAAGAATCCGAAAGCAATAATCTTCTGAAAAGCATAGAGTTATCCTAATTTCTCTTATAAAGTATAAAGTATAACAACCCCAGAGATAACAAGCCGAAGATAATATTTGCAATCCAGACCGCGATAAATACAGGCAAAACATTGTGGACCCCTAAAAGATGACCGAGCATCATTAGAGGATAATAACCAACAAATAGAAGAAGTATAGAAATTCCAATACCTGCTATCTTACTACCCTTACGGACTAAAATACCAAGCGGTATTCCGATAAATGCGAATATCAGAGGTGTCAGACATACTGAATATCGCTGATTCTTGTGCAAAATAATTTGTTTGGTTTTAGCAGGATTATTTTTATGCTGTTCAATCATTTCGTTTAATTGTCGTTCTGTTAAAGCAGATAAGTTTTTACGAGACGGCACAAACAAACTTGAAACGTCTATGGTGTGAACCAAACCGTCCGACTTTACTAAATGCGGGACATTTCGTTTTTTCCATTGTTTATTTATCAAGTGAGTAGTTCGCTTATCTTTTTCCCAGCGGGTGATATAAACCTTATTAAGGTGTAATGAAAAAATGGCATTTTCTTCGTCAATCTCAAATTTACCCTGTTTAGCAGAAAGTTCTTCTAATAACTCTTCTTTTGCCTGGTCAAACTTAACAACCCGGACCGAGTCAAAAACCCCCTTATTAGATGAGGTATAATAAATTTTACCCTGTGGAAGTTTTATTTCATCCCCACTGCCAGAGTCAGTAAATATCCGATTCTTAAATGCAGAAATAGCCAACTGTCTGGTCTGCGAATGACAGAACGGTATTAAGTGTAGATTTATTAAAATCACGCTGATAGATAAAGCCATTGTTAGATAAAATATCGGTCTCATTATCCGCATAATTGAGACACCGGATGATTTGATTGCCAGCAGTTCATTATCTTCGCTTAAACGACCAAAAACAAAGACACTGGAAAGCAAAACAGAGAGCGGGATAATATAGACCAAGGAAATCGGAATGAAATAAGGTAGAACCTTCAGGATAAATTTTTCGTCCAATGCCAGATATTTCTGAAACTGGAAAAGGGGAAAGATAAAAAGGATAATTACTAATAATATACCGCTAGTCAAAAGGAAGTTAACCACCCACTCACGAATAACATATCGTTGAAGAAGCATATTATTATTGTATTAAAGAGGCGAACCAAATCACGCAAAATGAGATAAAATAAAAGCATTATTGGTTTGTTTTTCTTGACTCATTAAAGATATATTGATATTGTTTGGCCAGTGATTAAGTGGTTGCTAATAATTAAAAGGAGGGAAATGTTATGTCCACGACCTTGAAAGAAGTTGCGAAAGAAGTAAATATGCCTCTGGAATTAGTGCGTGATATTCTCACAGAGAAGACCGGTATTAAAGCAACCAGAGAACAGATTGATTTAGCATTCAAAACAGCCCGTAAGATGAACTATGATTTTAGGAAACTGAAAATAGGCAAACGAATGAACTTACGCAAAGAAATCTTAACAGGGATAATTAGACAAATTAAATCCAGCCCAAAATGGAAGCGCAAGGAGATACTTGAATATCTGAAAAAATCCTGTGAGATGGTGGAGCGAGTTCATAAAAAGGCATTTGAAGAAGAATTTACCAATTGAAAGATGTGTTGGATATGCGTCTGTTTGTGGCTATCACTATTGATGAGGAGATAAAACAAAATATCCTCCTTATACAACAGGCAATTCAGAAATTCCAACCAGATATTAAATTAGTGCAAGAGGAAAATATCCATCTAACATTGAGATTCCTGGGCGAGACTCCTGAAGAAAAACTTAAATCTATTGAAAAGGTTCTTTGTTCTGTTCAGGAATATCCATCTTTTGAGATGGTAATCAGGAAATTGGGGGCTTTTCCTTCTCTCAAAAACCCACGCGTTGTCTGGGTCGGTTGTGAAAATGCTTCAGAAAACATAGAAAAAATATACCTATCTATAGAAAATGAGTTAAGGAAATTACAATTCCCTTCAGAAGAGCGAGCGCATCTATCACATATTACATTAGGAAGAAATAAATCAAGGGGTTATAATTCTCTGAATGAACTTGCAGAAAAATATACTGATAAGATATTAGGAAAACAGGTTGTTAAAAAGATAACCTTATTCCAGAGTAATCTTACTCCAAGAGGGCCGATTTATACAAATATTCGTGATTTTAATTTGAGAGGATGATATACTTATAATTAACCACAAGGGAGGATATAAAATGCCAGAGACAACCACTAAAAAAACCGAGCCAAAAGAAGATAACAAGAAGTTAGAAGCCCTTCAACAGGCAATTACCCAGATAGAAAAGAATTTTGGTAAGGGTGCGATAATGCGATTAGGTGCGGCTACCAGAGCCGATATTCCCTGTATCCCAACCGGTGCCTTGAGTTTAGATATTGCCTTAGGTGGTCGGGGCGTTCCAAGAGGTAGAATTATAGAGGTTTTTGGTCCCGAGGCATCAGGTAAAACAACACTATGTCTTCATATTGTTGCCAATGCGCAAAAAACTGGTGGAACCGCCGCTTTTATAGATGTGGAACACGCCCTTGACCCAACCTATGCACAGAATATCGGCGTGAATATGGAATCGCTTCTTATCTCGCAACCTGATAGCGGTGAACAGGCATTAGAGACTACAGAAACACTGGTAAGAAGTAACGCGGTTGATGTAGTTGTCCTTGATTCGGTTGCTGCGCTTGTTCCTAAAACAGAATTAGAAGGAGATATGGGAGAACCACAAATGGGCTTACAGGCAAGATTGATGTCTCAAGCCCTTAGAAAACTTACCGCTGCTATCAGTAAAAGCCAGACCTGTGTTTTGATGGTGAACCAGATGAGAGAAAAAATAGGTATCTCGTGGGGCAATCCAGAAACCACTCCCGGTGGAAAGGCATTAAAATTTTATTCTTCTGTTAGATTGGATATCAGGAAAATAGGGACACTTAAAAATACTAACGAAGAAGTAATTGGTACCCATGTTAAGGTAAGTGTTGTGAAGAATAAAGTCGCACCGCCTTTTAAGAAGGCAGAGTTTGATTTACTTCATGCATCAGGAATCTCCAGAGAAGGTGATTTGATTGACCTGGGCGAACATATCGACGTCATCACAAGAAGCGGGACCTGGCTTGATTACCAGAAGACCAGATTGGGTCAGGGCAGAGATAAAGCAAAAGAATTCCTCAAGGAAAATCCTAAAATATATGCGGAAATAGAACAGGCGATTAGGAAACACTATGGATTAATAAGTTAAGATGATGAAGGTTGATGAGATAAGAGCGTTATTTTTAGGTTTCTTTAAGGACAAAGGTCATCAGGTATATCCAAGCGATTCTTTAATTCCAAGTATTCAGGACCCGTCGCTTCTTTTTACAAGCGCTGGGATGAACCAATTCAAGAACTACTTTTTAGGAACAGAAAAACCGCCGGTTGCACGGACAACCTCATCACAAAAATGCCTTCGTACAACAGATATAGAAAAAGTAGGGAAAACACCTGCACATCATACTTTCTTTGAGATGTTAGGTAACTTCTCTTTTGGAGATTATTTTAAGTTAGAGGCAATCCAGTTCGCCTGGGAATTTCTTACCGAGAGATTACATATTCCAAAAGAACAATTAAGTGTAAGTGTTTATGAGGAAGACAAGGAAGCATATAATATCTGGCTTAATAAGATAAAAATACCGGAAAACGAAATATTTCGCTTTGGCGAAAACAATAATTTCTGGCCCGCCAATGCACCAACCGAAGGACCCAATGGTCCCTGCGGTCCCTGCTCCGAGATATTCTATGATTTAGGAAAAGAGGTTGGCTGCGGATTACCTTCTTGCTCAGTTGCCTGTGATTGTAACCGCTTTGTTGAAATCTGGAATCTGGTCTTTATGGAATTTGAACGACAGGACAAGGGAAAATTAGTCCCTCTAAAAAAGAAAAATATAGATACCGGAATGGGACTGGAGCGAATTACTGCAGTAATGCAGAATGTCCAGTCTAATTTTGATATTGATATTTTTAATCCTATCATCAAACATATTACAGATATTGCAAAGATAGATTATATTAAAACATCTGCAGAAGGTGCAAGAATCAGAAGAATGGCGGACCATTCAAGGGCTATTGTGTTTCTTATTGCAGATGGCGTTCTGCCTTCAAACGAAGGCAGAGGCTATGTTGAACGACGTATCTTAAGACGGGCAGTGCGGGATGCTCTTTATTTAGGTGTCAAGAAACCCATCCTTCACAAACTCGTTCCTTCGGTTATTAAAGTAATGGATAAGGCATATCCCGAGTTAAAAAATAAACATTTACAAATCAGCCGTCTTATTAAGGCAGAAGAAGAAAAATTTATGGAAACAGTAGAGTCCGGCATAAAACTGTTAGATGATGTAATTACAAAATTACGAAAGAGTGATACCAGAGTATTTCCGGGCGAGGAGGCATTTAGATTATACGATACCTACGGGTTTCCGGTTGACCTTACCGAATCTATCCTGTATGAGAAAAACTTTAAGTTAGATATTACGGGTTATGAGAAGTGTTTAGGAGAGCAGAGGGAAAAAGCCAGGGCTTCTTCTAAAATCGCATCAGAAATCTTTGCACCGAGTGCAATTGATGAACTCAAAAACACCCTTCCTGAAACCGTTTATATCGGCGATGAAACCATTTCATCAGATGTAACTATTGAGGGAATTCTGGTTGATAGAAAATTACTGGCTAAATTTACGACAGCGGGATTCTCTTTATTTGACTCTCCTCAAATAACCATTATTACTGATAAGACCCCTTTTTATGCAGAATCAGGCGGACAGACAGGTGATACGGGCTTTCTTAGAAATAAAGACACAGAGTTTGAGATTACTGATACCCAGAAAATTGAGAAATATACGATTCATATCGGCAAACCGAAAAGGGGAGAAATAAAGGTCGGTATGAAAATACTTGCTGAGGTAAATAAAGAACGTCGTCAAGCCATTGCTTGTAATCATACCGCGACGCATTTACTCCATCACGCACTCAGAACTATTATCGGTTCAACCGTAGAGCAATCCGGCTCATTAGTCCTTCCTGATAGATTACGTTTTGACTATTCTATGAGTCAAGCACCAAGTGAAACAGAACTCAAGGCAGTTGAGAAATTAGTGAATAGATACATTCGAGAAAACCAGAAGGTAACTATAAAAACAATGGCTTTTGAATCAGCTAAAAAGGCCGGGGCTTTAACGTTATTTACCGAAAAATATCCTGACTCTGTAAGAGTAATCAGTATCGGCGATTATAGTAAAGAACTCTGTGGCGGTTCGCATATTAAACAAACCGGTGAGATTGGTTCATTTAAGATTATTTCTGACTCTTCTATTGCCGCTGGAACACGAAGAATAGAAGCGATTACGGCTGAAGAAGTGGAGAAAAAAATCAGGGAAAAAGAAAAACTTCTCTCGCAAAGCGCGAGGTTATTAGAAACAACATCGCATCAATTGCCCCATAAGATTAAACGGGTCTTGGAAAAACTTGAGTCAGCCGAAAAGAAACTCTCGCAATATCATAAACAGGAGAATAATCAGATTGCAAGTGCCTTTTTAGAAAGGGCAGAAACAGTAAGAAATGTTAGAATAATCGCTGAGATATTGGAAAACAAAACCGTAGAAGATTTAAGACAAATCAGCGATTATCTCAGGAAATCCGCAGAAGCGGTAATTGCGCTTTTATCAATCGTATCAGATAATAAAGTAGACCTTATTTTAATGATGACACCTAAACTCTGTGATGATGAATTTAATGCGATAGCACTCTCTAAAGAAATAGCCGAGATAATAGAAGGTTCAGGTGGTGGACGCAAAGACCTCGCATTTGCCGGCGGAAAAAGAGCCGATAAATTTTCTGAGTCATTAACACATTTTTCTAATCTGGTCAGAAAGAAACTTATGGCATAAGATTTTTCTGCCCCTCCTCCCCTCAGGTTTGCCCGCTGGGACTGGGAAATTCTATGATTTTTCGTCTATAAAGAAAGCATAGAGCATAGGGCTTAGAGTATTTTCTCTACACTCTTTGCTCTATGCTCCCTGTGGCTAATATGACGGATTCCGACTTATGTTTAATAATAACGACAGCGAAACGGCGCTGTTTAATAAATCCCATTCACTTCCTACAGTGTTTAGGAAGTAAAAACGAGGAGGATATATATGAGTAGCACTTTTACTTCGTTCCGTGTAAACTCCGTGGAGTCCGGATTCCCATCGAGGCGTAAAACAGTATGGTTAAAAATGGGAGTAATAGCATTGGCCATGGGCATAATAATCACCGGCTATGGTGGTTTCTGTAAGTTGCTGGATAAAGATAAAGAGGACAGCGGAAGCAGCCAACCAGACCCTTCAAAAGTTACTTCACCAAACCCACTTAACGGAGCACAAAATCTCTCACCTACTCTGACGCTTTCATGGGCCTCTGCCACCGGGACCGGAACTTCGCCTATTTTATATGATGTCTATCTATCAACGACCACTACCAACTGGGCTCCGGTTACAACTACTGTTCTTTCATCCTTTACTCCTTTAGTTCTCTTGTATAATACACAGTACTATTGGCGGGTTGATTCCAAGAACTCTGACGGGACAACCACCGGAGTGGTCTGGAGTCTTACCACGACAGATAAGGGCTGGGCCGCCATTGCGGCTGGTTACCGTCACACCATTGCCCTCAAGACCGACGGCTCTCTCTATACCTGGGGATGGAACTACTCTGGTCAATTAGGCGATGGAACAACGGTTAGTAGGACCATCCCGACCCTGATTGGGCAATAGCCCTCCGCCTCCCTGTGCGGGTGGGAGTTCGGTGGACACCGCGTGCCAGGCAAGATAGATAAGTTCTTACAGGGTAGAGGGACACTTCCCACTGGCTAAATATGACTATCTTGCTGGGATGCCCCGATGGTCATTTATAATTCCTCCTGGGACACATTCAACAGCGAGAATGTCTTGATTTAGGCAATAGGGGGCAGGGTTTTTAGAAAATCGGGGATTAGGGAATTAGGGGATTGGGGAGGAGATTACCCCTTACGGCTTTACCAGAATCGCGGGCAAAGGAG
>JAGUXD010000108.1 GCA_020062035.1 Candidatus Brocadiia bacterium
AAGTGCAGAGACCCGCAAAACAAGTTTTGCACACCTTTAACTCTTTGCTACACAAGGAGTTAGAGTAGATTTTAGGGTATTTTTAACAAAGGAGTAAAGATACTCTTAAAGGGATTAACAAAGACATCCTATAAACCTCACCGCAGAGACGCGGAGGTCGCGGCCCCGATAAATCGGGGCTGAGCTCTCTGCGTCCCCACTGGGCTCGGTGAGTCGGCGGTGAGTGATTTTATACTTTCCTATGGTATCAAGCAAAATATTAAAATTTCTTGAGATTTCTCCAATGTGGTGAAATGATTTTTGTTGACTTATTATATAAATCTGATAATATTCATATTTCCCGCACGGGACGGGGCGAGCCTCACTGGAGCAGTCCCGACGTTATGTCGGGATAGAGAAGCCTCGTAGAGTCAAAAAGGAGGTGAAGCAATGAAAAGGATAATTGTAATTCTTGTAATGGTTTTGTCTTATCTGATGTTGTGTGCGAGTGCATCTGGGGAGGCAACAGCAAAGGGTGGCACTGGCGGTAAATCCACTGAAGGTGGAGCAGAAGGTGGTAAGGGCGGTGATGGGACAGTAATTACTAAAACAGCGGAGCGTTCTGTTGATGAGATAAAACGGTTAATCAGAGACCTTGATTCTGATGATATCAATGTCCGTGATGAGGCAACTGAGGAACTAAAGAAAATCGGCAGGCCCGCATTGCCTTATCTTGAAGAGGCAACGAAGAGCGATAGCCCTGAGGTTGCCTGGCGTAGCAAAATTATTATCAGGACAATAGAAAGAGAGGAGCGTAAAAAGCAAGCCGGGAAAGAAGAATCACCTGATGAAAGAAAAATTGGTCCTGCTTTAAGGAATTTCCCTAACCGATTCAGTATCACAATTCAGGGCGCAAAACCGGGCACTAAATCATTCTCTTTCTCGCAGGACACTTCGGGCAAGATTACGGTTACTATAACTGAATACGATAAAGACGGCAAAGAAAAGACCCAGACCTATACAGCGAATAGCACAGAGGAATTCAAGCAAAAATATCCTGATATAGCCAAGGAATACGGGATTGGTGTCCAGATAGAGATACCTGATATTGATATTGAGGATATCTGGAAGGATTTTGGCAGGGCATGGAGCAAACAGTTGGATGATTTGAGAAAAGAGATTGATAAACTCCGGGAAGGAGCCAGACCAAGATGGTTTAATCCATTCCAGCCACAACCCCCTAAACCTGAAGACAAAATAAAGGTGCCTCAACAAGAAGAGCCAATCTCGCCTACTGATTTGGGTCTTTGCGTAAAATCTTTAGAGGACTCACCGTTAAGTAAGGAATTGGATATAGATAATGGTATCGTAGTAGTAAGTGTTGACCCAGACGGGTTGGGCAGGAAAATCGGGCTGAAAAAAGATGATGTGATTGTGGCAATTAACGATATTGCGGTCGCAACGGTTTGGCAGTCAAGGCGGTTGATAAAAACTTCGCTTGAAAAGGGAAGTATTAAATTAACTATTATAAGAGACGGGAAAAAAATGGTTCTAACTTGCCCGAAATGAGCCAGAGATTACCCACTGGGTGAAATCTGTGGCTAAAAACGGAGGTGATTTATGAGAAGTATTTATCTGGGGTTAATTGTCTTATCAGGTGTCATTTTTGGTATTCTGCTCTCTAAATATTACGAAACAACTCGTCTTAATGCCTCCCCTCTTTTATCAGAAGCTGAGCGAAACGAGATATTGAAAGAACTGCGTCAATTCAAGGATAATTCCAGTCAGTTTATTAAACTGGTTAAATTAGTGCGTTCTTCAGTGGTAAGTATTTCTACTAAAAAGGTTCTTGTCGGCTATGAAGACGATTTCTTTGGTTGGTTTTCAATTCCGCGCAGGTTTGAGACCTCTCAAATCGGCTCTGGTGTAATCGTTGATAAAAATGGTTATATCATCACCAATAACCATATTGTTCAGGGAATGGATGAAATTAAGGTGGTTTTAGATGATGGCCGTGAATTTACCGGAAAGGTTGTTGGCGGAGATTCAGTAACTGATATTGCGGTTGTTAAAATCAAGACCTCGGACTTACAGCCGGCAATATTAGGGGACTCTGATAAGATAGAAATAGGCGAGGTGGTTTTGGCAATCGGTAGTCCATTTGGGCTCGGACAGTCAGTAACATCCGGTATCATCAGCGCAAAGCGAAATTTACCGGTTTCATCACGAAGAAGTCCTGATTATCCAGATTTTATCCAGACCGATGCGGCAATCAATCCGGGTAATAGCGGAGGTCCTCTTGTCTCTCTGAGTGGCGAGGTAATCGGTATCAACTCTTTTATTATTACGAGAAGCGGTGGTTTCCAGGGTGTCGGGTTTGCAATTCCGATTAACCGGGCTAAATATATTATGGAGCAGATTTTAGAGAAAGGGAAAATTCTAAGACCATTCTTAGGCGTTAGCACAACCGTTATAGATGAGGCATTATCATATAAGTATGGCTTTAATTCATTAGATAAATTCCTGAATGAGTTAAAGATAGATAAACCGACCGGTGTTTTTATACTGGAGGTAATAGGAAATTCTCCGGCACAAGAAGCAAAACTCCGTGAGGGCAATATCATCTTAGAATACAACAATAAACCGATTACTTCGTCGGATGAACTATATGAGTTTGTTAACAAATCTAAGATAGGCGAAAAGGTAAATCTGAAAATCCTGCGCAATGGTAAAGAGAAAATGATTACAGTAAGTATTGGGGAAAGAAAATAATGATGATGAGTATCATCTGTATTGCTTCGCTTCTCGTAATTACACTTTCAGGACCGCCTAAAATCTGGGCAAATAAGCCAGTCGCGCCAATAGAACCAAGTAAAGCCCATATTAGAGTTAGTTCTGAAGTAGATGACTTACTTAAGAACGTTTATAAGTCAGAATCAGAAAAAGATTGGACAAATGCTGTAAAAAATTATCAGAAGGCATTGGAACTTTATCCGCAATATGTAGTGAACCAGTCTCTTTGGGAAAAAGACAAGGACAGTTCTCTTTATTGGGGAGTGAGATATTTCTGCCTGAATGCAATTCGGAATATGCCCGCAGAAGCCAGAAAGATATACAATGAAACATTCTCGCAACTTGCCAAACATCTTTCTGACTCTGCTTGTAAAATAGACCCATCTACTAACAGTGTTTGGTATCTTGATATTGATAAGTTAGCACAGATTACAGAACGATATCCCTTTTGTAAAGAGGCAGAAAGAGCATTATTGATTTTGATAGATTGGTATTTGGAACAGGCGGATTTATATCTTGCCTATCGTTATTATAAGCAACTTATCTGGCTTTATCCTTCATACCAGAATGAAATAACCCTGCCGGCAAATACGATAATAAACTCTCTTTTAGTAAAACCAGATGAGACATCTAAAGAAGGATGGTTCAGTTATGGTGGTAATAATGACCGTTCCAAAGTAATGACAGTAAAGGGCTCGGGAGAGCAATTTTCGTTATGTGGTTATTTTGACCTGCCGACCGATACAATGAAACTTGCCAGACCACCGCTGATTGACCCTCTGATAAGAACCGGTAGAAAAATAGAAGAACCCATTCCATTTTTTCCTGTGATAAAGGATGGAAGTTTGTATTTATCAGGAGGCAATGGTATTTATGTCTTATCGCTTCCTGAAGATGTTTCTAAGGAACCAATGTTATTACCACTAAAATGGAAATTTGAGATACCGCTTGAAGAAAACCTGCAATTGTTTCCTGAAGAAAGGGCGATAAACACCGCGACAGTTTCAGACGAAAATGAACGACTTTATGTTCCGCTTATTACTTCATTTGAAAAGCATGAGCGAAAATTAGGATTTCTTACTGTTAAATATCCCTTTCCCAGACGCACCCTGTTTGCTTTTAATACCAGAAATGGCAGAATTCTATGGGATACAGCAAAAGATGAATCCCTGAAACATATGCTGTTCCCGATTGCACCGCTTGAAGAAGAGCAAGTTTTGTATGTTGCCGGGATTAATATGCCTAATCAAACCGATGTTCCTGAGCATTATATTTTAGCGATGAATCCTCAAAATGCTGAAGTATATTTTAAGACCTTTGTTGCATCAGGCATTTTAGAAACCAATCTTTTTAATAACCCAACCAGAGAGCCAATCGCCTCGGCGATTACTGTTGATAGCGATAATATTTATTATTGTTCGCAGATGGGAGTTATCGCCGCAGTAGATAAACATTTAGGTCTTCTTAAATGGCTAAAAAAATACCCTCAGTATTATATTCCGCCAACCTGGCCCGATTATATCCCACCAAGATTACCTCTGCGATGGATAAATAACCCGATTATTAAAATATCCGAACCGATTTATAATCGTTCAGCAATCATTGTAACTTGTATTGACTCCCCCTTTCTTTATATTATCTCAACTGAAAATGGCGAAGAACTCTGGCGATGGAATGCAGATGAAACAGAACTGGGTAATATAAGATACATTTTGGGCTTGAGAGACGGCTTATTAGTTATTTCTGGGGAAACAGCCATTGTTTGTCTGAACCTTACTAAAAATGGCAAAATAGAATGGATAATAACCGGACACGGGATTAGCGGTAAAGGTGCTGTCTGCGATAATAATAAAGTTTATGTTCCAACAAACCAGGCAATCCTTGAAATAGGGCTAAAATCCGGTAAATTACTTAATATCCATCAATTGAACAAAAACACGGGACACTTACTTCTTGCAGATAATCTCATGGTGATTACATCCTTAAATCGGTTAGCTATTTATAGAATAAAAGAATAATATGATACTCATCTTAAGAAGTGTTATTTTGTCAGTATTGGCGATACTTTTCTTATTTACCCATGGTCGCACTATAACCTTATCTGAAAAACAAGAAGATACAGATAAGAAGATGCTACAAGAGAAGGTTGAGAGGGGGTTAAATTATCTTGCCAGAACTCAAAATCAGAATGGTTCATGGACCTGTCGGGTGGGCTATAAATTAAACGATACCTATCAAGGCGAGGAATATGATAATGTTGGAGTAACTGCAATATGTGGCATTGCTTTCCTGTCACAGGGAAGCACCCCCGGACGAGGGAAATACGGACAGAATGTAGAAAAAGCAATCCAATTTGTTTTAAGTTGCTCAAGGAAAACTGATGGCTATATTACCAGGCACGGAAGCAGGATGTATGAGCACGGTTTTGCGACGTTATTTCTGGCAGAGGCGTATGGAATGTCTAAAAGAGAGGATATAAAAGAGAAGTTAAGAAAAAGTGCTCAACTTATTATCGCAAGCCAGAATTCTAATGGTGGCTGGCGTTATCAACCAGCGCCAATTGACTCGGATATCTCGGTAACTGTTACAATCCTACAGGCATTGAGAGCGACGCGTAATGTCGGAATTGCTGTGCCTAAAGAAGTAATTGATAAGGCAGTTCAGTATGTAAAACGTTCTCAACAAGCAGGCGGCGCTTTTAATTACCAGTTAACGCCACCCTCGCGGGTTTCTTTTGCCCTAACTGCGGCTGGAGTTACTTCTCTTTTGAGTGCTGGAGAGTATGATACCCCTGCGATACAACAAGGTATCCGCTTTATGCTTAATAATATGCCTGCTGTCTGCGGCGACTATCATTATTTTTACGGACATTATTACGCAGTTCAGTCGTTCTTTCAGGCAGGTGGCAAGAACTGTGAGCAATATTTTCGCCGTCTCCAGAATGAAATTATCCCTAAGCAATTACCCGACGGTTCATGGACAGATGATGTCGGTTCACCTTATGCAACTGCAATGGCTTGTATTATTTTACAGATAACAAACGATTACCTGCCTATCTTTCAGAAATGAGACTAATATTTATCGGTAGTTCGGACTTGGGCGTGCCTACTTTAAGAATGCTTGCCACTCAAAAAAAGCACTCGGTTATCGCAGTAATCACTCAACCCGATAGCAAAAAAGGAAGGGGCTTAAAAGAATCTATCTCTCCAGTAAAACAAGAATCCCTGAAATATCCCAACTTAAAAATATACCAACCTGAGAATATCAATGATGAATTGTTTATCAGGCAATTAAAGGACCATGCTGTTGAGTTGATTGTTGTAGTTGCCTATGGCCAGAAATTATGTCGTGAGATTTTAGGATTACCATCAAAGTGCTGCATTAATATTCATCCTTCACTTCTACCTAAATATCGTGGGGCTTCACCTGTAAATTATGCTATTCTTAACGGTGATAAACAAACCGGAATTACTATAATCAAGATGACAGAGAAAATGGATGCCGGGCCAATCATTAAGCAGGTTGTTATAGATATCAGGGATAATGAAACCGCTGTAGAATTAAACGCTCGTCTTTCCTATGAATCCGCGCGGATATTGGAAAACATCCTTAATGAAATTGATAGGGGAACGATTTCATTTACACCGCAAGATGAAAGTAAAATAAGTTTGGCACCTAAACTTAAAAAGTCAGACGGAGAGATAAAGTGGAATAATTCCTGTTCAAAGATTATAAATCAAATAAGAGCAATGCAACCCTGGCCAGGTGCTTATACTTTTGTCAAAAAACCGCCTCTTAAGTTGGATATTTTAGAAGCGAGCCATTATAATGCTTTTACTAATGATATAGCCGGTAAGATAGTGGATATTACTAATAAAGAACTAATTATTTCTTGCGGGCAGGGCGAAAAATTGTCTATTATAAAAGTAAGACCAGCCGGTAGTAAGGCTCTAAACGTGAAAGAATTTATTAACGGCTATCGTCTAAAAATCGGAGATAAACTTGGGAAAGAAATTTGATAAGTTAATAATTGGACTGAATAATCTTATTCGCGCACGCAAACAGCGAAATTACGCACCAGAAAAGGTGATGCTTCTTTTTTCTCATTGCTTGCAGAACTCAAAATGTCCACAGAAGATAATACATAGTTTATCTGAATGTAAACGATGTGGAAAATGCGTTGTAAAAGATATTCTTGAATTAAGTGAACGTTACGCAGTAAAATGTGCAGTTGCATCAGGTAGTGAAATGGCAATGGAAAAGGTTTATTCCAATAATTTAGATGCTGTAATAGCCATCGCCTGTGAAAAAGAATTGGCAGGTGGGATTAAAGAGATTCTACCTAAAAAGCCAATTGTTTTAGCAATTCCTAATACCCGCCCTTATGGGCCGTGTAAAGATTGTGGAGTTGACCCGGCAAGGGTGGAACAATTTCTCAAGAAAACCCTGATTTCCCATTAAAGAATAAATCCATTACTTATTTGGACGGTTTTCTTCTGATGCGCTCTTGATAAATGAGATTTCTACCCGTCGGTTATCAGATTTCTTACTGCTCTTGGGATGGTGTTCCCCATAACTTACCACAAACATCCTCGCAGGGTCAACACCTTGTTCTTCCATATATAGAAGAACCGACAAGGCGCGTTGAGCCGCTAATTCAAAGTTAGAACCAGTAGGATAACGGTCTTTGCTTTTTACAATCGGGTCGGTATCTGTATGGCCTGCAATCTGGACTAAATAGTCCGGCTCACTCTTAATAATGTCCGCGACCTTATTCAGAACC
>JAGUXD010000077.1 GCA_020062035.1 Candidatus Brocadiia bacterium
AAAAAGCCGATAAAATTATATTCAGCATATAATCTACTGTTTTAGCAAACTAAAGTAGAGGTTATGTACAAGATAATGCTTGCCTGCGGTCATGCCTTAAGCAGAGCCGCCTTCCCGACCAGTCGTTTCGGGACGGGTTGGCGGACAGGCAGGGGGAGGTAAAAAAAATGGCTAACTTTTTTGATGATATAATGGGAATGCTTTCTACTGATATCGGAATTGACTTGGGAACCTGTAATACATTAGTTTGTGTTAAGGGTGAGGGAATTATTCTTTCAGAGCCATCTGTAGTAGCGGTTCATAAGGGCACAAATAAGGTTCTTCTTAACGGACAGGCAGTTGGAAATATTGCCAAAGAAATGCTTGGTAAAACGCCCGGTGGGATTGCTGCTGTTAGACCTTTGAGACATGGTGTGATTTCTGATTTTGACCTGGCTGAAGCCCTGATTCGCTATTTTGTCCAGAAGGTGCGGGTCTATAAGGGCTGGAAATTGATAAAGCCCCGTGTTGCGATTTCCATTCCTTCAGGTATTTCCACAGTTGAAAAAAGAGCCGTGATAAATTCTGCAGAAAGGGCCGGCGCCAGAAGAGTATTTTTAGTAGTGGAGCCTATTGCCGCAGCAATCGGTGTTGAGATGCCTATTCAGGAACCAGTGGCTAATATGATTCTTGATATCGGCGGTGGCACTACAGAAGTTGCGGTGATTTCTCTTGGCGGGATTGTTACTTTTAAGAGTATCAGAATTGGCGGAGACGAAATGGATGAGGCGATTATTCAACATATGAAGAATACTTATAATCTTCTGATTGGTGAACAGATGGCAGAAAGGATAAAAATAACGCTCGGCTCTGCGGTACCGCTGGATAAGGAATTAACTATGGAGGTGGGCGGTCGTGATTTAGTTGCGGCAAAGCCACGTAAAGTGATTGTAAATTCTGAGGAGATAAGAGAAGCCCTGAAGAAGCCGCTGAATGCGATAATGGACGCCATCAAGGAAACATTAGAGAAAACACCTCCAGAGTTATCTGCAGATTTAATAAATTACGGAATGGTAATGATCGGCGGTGGCTCGCTTCTTAAAGGGATAGATAAAGCAATTGCCCAAGAGATTCAGATACCTGTCAAGGTCACTGAAGACCCATTAACCGCGGTTGCCAAAGGCACAGGGATTGTCTTGGAAAATCTTGACCAGGTGCAGGAAAGTTTAGAAAGCGGTGAAGACCTGATGTGAACCAATTTAGATGATAAGTTGATAAGAAAATTTTATCTTATCAACTTATTAACTTATTATTGTATTAACTTAAATGAGGAATGAAAATCCCGCCGGTATTATTTTTTTTACTGAGTATCATATTACTTGCCTTTCCTGTTCAGTGGCTTAATAAATTAGAACATGCGGTTCTTGCTGTTACAAAACCGCTTGTATATCTGCATTCCAAAACACCTTCCATTACCGCTGAAGCGGAATACGACCCCAGAATAATAGAGTCGCTTAAACCCAAAGATAAAATCAAGTTTCTTGAGCAGAGAATACTTGAACTTAATGATACAATTACATTATTGAAGAACGAAAATACATCGTTGATAAATAAGATAAAAAGTATCAGTGATTTTAGAACAACTATTCCATCTGCACTAAATATTAAGGAGCATTATGATATTATTGTATCTGACGTGGTGATTAAATCTGACGCATCGGTCTGGCGAAGGAGTATTATTATTAACAAAGGGGAAAACGATGGACTCAAATCCGGTTTGACTGTGGTATGGGGCAAATATTTAGTCGGAAAAATATCAGATGTCGGAGCGTTCACAAGCCGGATTCAACTTATTACTGACCCAGCGTTTCGTGCACAGGTCTTGATAATGCCTTGCGCTGACACGCGGGTATCTGATGATGTTTCACGAATGCCATTTGGTGTCCTGGCAGGAATTTCTTTCGATAGTGCGATTGTCAAGTGGGTCTCGCGAGAATACAAGGTCCAGAATGGCTGGGAGGTTTATTCAGCGCCCGACCCGAACGCTCTTATCCCAAAAGGTCTGATTATTGGCAAGGTAAATAATATCTCACCAGACGGGTTCTTTTATAACCTCTCTATTACTCCCGCAATAGATTTTTATAACCTCAACGATGTCTTAATTTTACGGCCTAAAATCAAATGAAAAAGTTCATCACCATCATTGGAATATTTGTTATCTTTTTAGAAGTTCTGCTTTTCTATAAATTAGAAATAAAAGGAGTTAGACCTGATTTTTTGTTCATAGTGATTTTCATAGCAACTTTTTATTATCCATTTGAAAATATGATTTTCCCCATCTGGCTTCTTGGGTTATTAAAAGACATCATATCACAGAGTGGTTTGGGGACAAATGCAGTTCTTTATTTATTTATTGCCCTGATTATTTCTTTAACTAAACAGGTGATTTTTAAGGAAGATATGGGCATTCAATTAGTGGTCTTGTTTTTAGGTGCGTGGTTATGTAATTTTTGTAATGGAGCAGGATTAGTTTTATTTTATGGCACACCTGGCTGGGGTTATATTATAATGAAATCGTTCTTTATCGGCTTTTATACGACTCTTGTAGGTGGGTTCTTTTTGATGTTGTTATATAGTTTTATTTCGTATATCCAACTGAGGAGTGGTCAATTTTGAGGTCATGTCTGTTTTTTTCTTAAAGTAATAAGACGTCCACCAAAGATATCACGGATGGTTCTGTCAGTAACTTCGTGTTTACTACGGAAATATTGCAATTGCACCTGCTTTTTCATATCAGAGAGTTCCTGCATTGAGCCGTCTAAATGCATACTTCGTGCCGCAAATTCAGACAACTTAGAATGCCAGAATATATCATAGGTTTTATATGCCAGATATGTTTTAAGGAGATAATCCAGAACCTTTGGACCTGTGGGCTCAAAGATAAATTTTTGTCTCTCTGCTTCAGGTTGGATAGGTTGTTTTACTTCTGTTTCTGCTTGTTCTTTCTCAGTTTTAAAGAGATAGCCACAGGGAATAAGGGTTTCGGTTTGTATTTCCTGACGCGCGAAAGAGATAAATTTAGGATAACTTATTACCACTCTTCCGATTTTGTTCTTCCAGCAATGGGCATAGATATAATCTCGTACTTTTTCAGGCAGTGTGAACTGCATATCACTTGAGATTCCTTCAAGGAAGTCAAAAGAACGGCCTTTCTCCTGAAGAGAAAGAATACCTTTCTCACCGAGAACTAATATACGCGATTCATCTTTTTTACGGAGTTGTCTTAAGCCCGCATCAACCACCTCAGTGTTTAAGCCACCAACAAAACCCATATCAGAAGTAATAATTACCAGTAAGACCTTATTAAGAGGATTGGTCAAAAAGGGATGTTCAGAACCGGGAGGGAGTAGTTTAAACAACTCTTCCAATGTGGAGGAATATTTTTCCTGAAAGGTCTTGGTTTTACGAAGGTTGAATAACGCCTGAAACTCAAAGATGGCTGTTTTTTTCAAGACATCCATCAGGTCGCTCATCTCACGGTTAAAGACCAGTTCTTTTTTTATTTCTACGATAGTTCTCATGTAGAGGTTTATTTGCGTTTGAAGAATTCCATCAGGGCTTTATCTAATTGCACTGTAATTTCTGGGACAAGTTTTTTGGTGGTTTTTATTTTATTTACCACTTCAGGATAATTCTGTTTTAAGAAATTCATAATATTGGTTTTGAATAACAGAACAACATCAATAGTCATAAGGTCTAAGATATGTATTTTATAGGCGTAGAAAAGAATAGTTTCTTCTTCAATTGTTAAAGGATTGTATTTATCCTGCGTAAAAAGAACTGTAAGAATTTGACCTCGTTTCAGTTTGGTTTCCACTTCAGGTGAATATCTGGTACGCAAACGGGTCAATTTCAGTAATTCTCGGTATTGAACGTAATCCAGACGAAGCGTTTTAGAGACCTCTTTGATTGCGTGACATTGGGCTTTGCTTCCGACACGGGAGATACTTAGTCCCATATCAATGGCTGGCTTAAATCCTTCATAAAATAAAGAGGTTGAAAGGTAAATCTGCCCATCAGTAATAGAGATAAGATTAGTAGGGATATAGCCGGTGAAATCACCCTGAATGGTCTCGATAATAGGTAGGAAAGTCATAGAGCCATCGCCTAATTCTGGTTTTAATTTGCCGGCTCGTTCCATTAGTTGTGAATGGATATAAAAAATATCACCTGGATATGCCTCGCGGCCTGGGGCTCGTTCCAATAATAATGCAATCTGGCGATATGCCCAGGCATGACGAGTCAGGTCATCAAATGCAACAAAGACATGTTTGCCATTAAACATAAAATACTCGCCTAATGCCGCTGCGGTATACGCTGATAAATATTGGCTATTGGCTGAATCAGCACCGGTTGCTGAGACGATTATAGTATAATCTAAAGCCCAATGTTCTTGAAACAACTGGACAATTTTAAGCAATGAAGATTGACTGCGTCCGATACAACAATAGATACAGATAACATCCTTACCTTTCTGGTTGAGAATTGTATCTAAAGCAAGTGTTGTTTTGCCGGTCATCCTATCACCGATTACTAATTCTCTTTGACCTCTGCCGAGAGGGATAACAAGGTCAATAATTTTGATACCTGTTTCAAGAGGAATCTCAACAGGGACGCGGTCAATCACACCGGTTGCCTCACGGAAGACCGGATAAAAATCATCCGCTTTAATAGGTCCTTTATTATCCAGTGGTTCACATAGGGCATTGACAATTCTGCCCAGAAAACCATAGCCAACAGGAACCCGAAATGGTTCAATTCTACTAAAGACCTCTTCATTAGAAGAAACATTGGTCTCGTCACCCATTACCAGAGACAGAACCTCCTGCTCATTAAAGCCGATTACAATTCCTTTAGTACCTCCCGCAAAATGAAGTAATTGGGAATTGATGCAGGAAGAGAGTCCTGAGATTCTGGCAATACCACGGCGGACATCTTTTACATAACCAACTTCTTTTATTTCTAATTGGGAAATTTTTTCTGATTTATCAATGATATCGGGACTGGATGTATTTATGATTGGGTTATCCATAAAAGAATATTTTACCTGATAAGTTCTGTTTTAATCTCGGGTAAAATTTGCCTCAATTTATTTTTAAGAGAGCCATCTATAATTAAGTTACCTATTTTCAGAGAGACCCCAGCAAGCAACTCATCCTGAGGAGGTTTTTCTGTAATTTGTATTGGTGTTTGAGAAATCTCGTTGAATATTTTGGCAATATGCTGTTTCTGGGCTGTAGTTAAGGGTAGTTTTGAATATAGTTCAATCTCACTTGAGTTTGCTAATGCCGAGGAGAGCACTTCCTTTTTCAGGGATTTTAGTTGGTTTAATGTTTCCTCAACAAAGGATGAATGGATTTCATTGATAAACCTCGCATTTTCGTTTGTCTGATGTAAAGAGAATAGTTTTTTTATTACCTGTTCTGTCATCCCTAATACCTTCTCATTCATTGAGTGAACAAAACTTCTTTTTAGGTCCTCCACTTCGTCGCGGGCATCAGCAAGGATATTTTCCTTTTCTTTTTCAACCTGAGCCATTATTTTATTTTTCATCTGGGTGGCTTCGTCTCCTATTTTTCCCTTTATTTTTTCGGCTTCTTCTGCGGCTTCGGCGATTCGTCTTTGATATTGGACTTCAGTTTCTTCTAATTTCTTTTTCAACTCCATTTCGCGCTGGAGATTGTCTTGGTTAAGACGTTTGAGCCGTTCTATGGCAAGATTAGACTGGCTGGAAAGAACCGCTCTTAAAATAAGGGCTAATATGCCAGCAATAATAATAAAACCGACAAGTAACGGTAGAATAAATTTTAGTTCTGTTATCATTTAAACAGATTAAAAATAACAAGGATGGTAATAATAGCAATTGCTATTGCAAAAACGAAAGCCATTAGCATTGCAAGTTGAATCTTAGGTGCGGCAGATGGGTTTCTACCCAGCGCTTGAATACTCGCATAGCCTACAAGAGCAATTACAAAAGAAGGACCTAAACTAACTGCAAGAAGAACCAGGATAAGGGTTAAAAGTTGTATTTCGCCCATACTAAACGCTTTCAACTTCCACTTGGGGCGGGTTTCCCGAAAGCATTCGGGGATGGTCGCCTTCCGCCTCAGGCGGGATGATACTTCTAACGTGGTTCATTCGTAATTCTTTTTGTTCTTTTCCCACCACTCTTCCCATTTTTTAATCACTTCTCCTTTTTTCTTATCATCAAGCCGTGAAAAAGTGCCTGCATGAAAATTAGTAATTTGTTCTAATGAAGTAATTACATATTTAACGAATGGTTTATCTGTGGCTTCTTCTATATCAGAGTTTTTAAGTAAAGAAATAAGGTCTTTGACTGATTGTGTATCTTTTAATTTGCCGAGTGCTTCTACTGCAGAGGCATTGACATAATAACCCAGCGAAGTTTTAGCAGTATCTGTAATTAGTTGACGAATAATAGAAGTTGCTTGATATCCTCGCAGAACACCAAGTGTTTTGACGGATTCGTAGCGTAGAGTAATATCTGTTGAAGTAGTCACTTGCATAAGATAAGGAATAACCGAGATGTCAGCAAAATATCTAAGACTGCGCGCGGCAGCAGAAGCCACGCTCGCTCCAACCATTTCTTCCTCTTTATCCTGAAGGAGTTTAATAAGAATCTCAATAGAACGTTCATCACGAATTTTGCCGAGGATTTCGCATATTAAATAACGAATATCAGGTTTTGCCGTCTCCAATGTTTTATGCAATAATAAAACTGCTGGTTTGCCGATTTCTATAAGTTCATTTCTTGTATCATCAAGTACAAAAGGGTCATCGGTTGATAATTTACTAATTAAGTCAGCAATCTCTTTTTCAGTGATACCATCTTCTCGCAGTATCTTCGTCTCTGGTAGTGGCTTTTCTATAGTAGTTGGTGTAATTGGTGTTTCTTGGGTTGGCGAAATGACGCTCGGTGGCGTAGGACTGATTGGGGCATTTGAGTTAGAACTTTTTTCTTGGGCTCTTACCACAGATGGATAAAGAGCAGTTAATAAAACTATTAATATGACGATTCTGTTCATTGTTTAACCTCCTGTCTAAATGGTTATTTTAAGGATTTAGCACATCTGAAACCCAGATGCGGATAGCGAGAATGATATAATTCTTCGTTTATTTTATAAACATATTGTAGTAGAGCAGAAAAATATCCGCCTCGTACAATAACTATTCCTTTGGTTTTATCTAAAAAATCAGCGGTCCATTCAGAAGCATTTCCGGTCATATCGTAACATCCGTAAAAACTAACATCCTCGGCATAAGACCCGACTGGTATCAGAGAAGCTGGTCCGATATTTTTGACATTTGCTTTGATGAGTTTTTTATCTTTCTGTCCAGAGGCATATATTCTTGCATCTGTGCTACGGGCTGATTTTTCCCATTCTATAGAGCTCGGAAGTTTCTTTCCTGCCCAAGCGGCATAAGCATAAGCGTCATACCAATCAATACCGACAACCGGCAATTTCGCATCAGCCAGCGCCACACTATCGCCTTTCCAGAATTCTGGCAAATGATTCTTATCAGGCTTTTCATCTTTATGACACTTCTTATGGCCGTATTTGACAATCTCGTCATAAAATTTCTTATAATCTTCGTTGGTTACCTCATAGACATCAATGAAAAATGAATCCACGAATACCTCTTTTTCTGTCTTACCTTCGCCCATAATAAATTTGCCATCTTCTACAAAGACCATTCCTTGAGGGATAATTTCTTTTATCTTATTAAGTTTCTCTATTACGTCTGGGTCATTAGGTCTCAGATTTCGTGCCTGCTTGAATATATTCTCAGCAGAAGTATATTTCTTATCTTTTAATAAGACATCACCATCTGCTATTAACTTTTGATAAGCAGTATCTTTTAATTTATCCGCACATTTTTTGATATATTCCCTCGGATGGACAGGTTGTGTTTGGTAGAGGTCCTTAATTTCAGGAAATAATCCTATCAATCGTTTGTATTCTTCCATTGCCTTTTCATAATTCTTTTCATCTTCTAATTTCTGGGCATTATCAAAAATATTTTCATATTGTTCTATACGTGTAAGATAGTTGTTGACATCTTGTATCTCCTTTTCAACGGCAGGAGTAGGGTCTATTGCTCGGGCATCAGAGAAAGATTTTAAGGCAGATGTCCAATTTTTCTTTGAGGCCGACTCTTTTCCCATCATTAAAAATGCTTTGTATTCTTCTGTCTTTTTCTTTCTGTCTGCCTCTTTTAAGACCTCTTCATTTTTCTGTTTCCACATTATATTAAGTCTCTTTATCTCTTCATTATTCTCATCTATTTTTCTTGCTTCTTCCAATAGTCGTCCTGCTTCTCCTAAACTACTGCTGGTACCATGCTCAATATACCGTGTTATTGCAGAGAAAAGTTGGGCTAATTTTTTCGCCGGGTCTTCGGTTGGTGTTATTGGCTGTTCTACTATTGGCAGTTTATCCGGAAAATCTGGCTTCTCGGTAGTTGTTGTTGGTGATACGACTTGACTTGATATATTATTAGAAGGCATTATTATGTCAGGTAAATCTGGCTTCCTGTCAGATATTGCTGATTTGCCAAGTACAAAAAATACCCCAATTGCTATTGCAATGATTACAACCGCAACTGCAGAAATAATAAATAAAGTATTCTTGGATTTAGAAACCGCAGGTCTTGCCAACATTGTTGCCTGAATATTTGCCATTGTTTGAGTGGCATATAATGGTGTTGTTGCCCTGCGAAGCGCATCCAAATCCTCTATCAACTCATTCGGATTGCCATAACGATGATTAGGGTCTTTTTGAATGCATTTCATAATCACCGTCTCCATATCAGCCGGTATGTCCGGGTTGAATTGCCTGGGCGGAAGTGCTGTATCGTAAATATGATGACGGACTAAACTTACCGCACTGTCGCTGGTAAAGGGGATTCTGCCAGTGGCTAATTCATATAATACAATGCCTAATGAGTAGATATCAGAACGAATATCTGCAGGGTTTCCCAGACCCTGTTCAGGCGAGATATATTTAGGTGTGCCAATAATTGTTCCGACCATTGTTGCATCTTTACCACTTGAGGCAGATGCCACCTTGGCCAATCCGAAATCCATCACTTTTATACGCGATTCTTTAAGGTCTACATCCAGAAAGGCAAGTGATTCCGAGGCCTCGGGTTTACGATGAGCGGATATTAAAGAACTGGTAAAAGAGACCATTATATTTGATGGCTTAATATCGCGATGGACAATCTGTTCAGGGCTTTCCCATGCGGTCTTGAGGGCTCTGGCGACCGCCAGTCCTATATAGATAATCTCATCAACCGAAAACTTACGACCGCGGTCAAGATATTTTTGCAATGGCATTCCCCTGACGAATTCCATTGCAAAGTAATAGGCGCCCTTGTATTCACCTGCCCCATAAACCTGAATAATGTTTTCATTAATCAGTTTGGCGATACATTTTGCCTCGCGTAAGAATCGGCGGACAAATTCTTCATCCTGAGACAAATCTTTCTTGAGGATTTTAACAGCAACCGGGCGGTCTAATGAAACTTGTTTTCCACGATAGACCTCGCCCCAGGCGCCCTTACCTAATAACTCGTCTTTATAAATCTCAAAATCGCCAATCACTTCTACATGTTCTGTTAATTGGTTACTCATAAATACTTATATTGTAAAAATAAACTTTTTTGTCTATCTTTATTTGGATTTTAATATGCAATTACGATAAAGTAATATTTATAAGGAAACCAAGAATCCAGGAAAAATTATTCTTGGTTTCCTTGTCTTCTTATAGATGTTATTTACTCGTATCTGCATATTCAACTTTTAACAAGCATAGCCCTTTTGCAGGAACCGTTGGTCCGGCTTTTTTTCTATCCTGCGATTTGAGTATATCTTTTATATCCTGCGGTTTTATTTTGCCCTGCCCGACCTGTAATAAGGTTCCGACTATGGTCCTTACCATATTATACAAAAAACCACTGCCTTTGATGTCAATATAAATATAATTCTTGTTTCTAGTTATTTTAATAGAATATATCTTGCGGTAGCAATTTTCCTTCTGGGATGACTTGGTGGCAAATGCCCTGAAATTATGTCTGCCGATGAGATACCTTACTGCCTTTTTCATTGCATCTTCGGCATCCCGCTTCAACGGGAACGGAAAGAAATAACAGAATTTCCTGTCCAGAGCACAAGGGATATGAGAATTCAAGATAATGTAGCGATATGTCTTGCTTTTAGCATCAAACTGGGCGTGAAACGACCTACGGACTTCTTCTGCTTTTCGGATTACAATATCATCAGGCAAATGGTCATTCAGGGCTTGTAGGAATTGATAGCCAGTTAATCTGGATTTGGTAAGAAAATTAGCTACCTGTGCTTGAGAATGAACCTTACTATCGGTTCGGCTTGCGCCGTGTAAGGTTATCTTATGCCCACAAATATCTGATAAGACCTTGGTGATTGTTTCCTGAACAGTAATCTGTCCTTTCTGCGTCTGCCAACCACAATAATTAGTCCCGTCGTATTCTATGACTAATTTGATATTCCGTAATTTATTCTTAACCACAGATTATTTCATACCAGTCAATTTAAGGAACCACAGATTAACCCAGATATATTAAAATCTGTGTTTATTCCTGCCCTGCGGTTGAATGTGTATCTGTGGTTTAATCTCGCCGAGGCGGGATGGTTTAAGTTGACTCGTATGGATTATTTATCTTTTTCTCTTTCTATTACTTCATTCAATAGAGCCGGATAACTCGGCATCTCCTTATATTCTTTTACTGTTTCCCGCTTTGCCTTATCACTAAATATTTCGCAGATTACTCTATTTAACCGAAATATATCTTTGCCTTCCCGCTTACCTTCTTTATCATAACCATAAACCTCATAAATTACCTTTGGTGTTTTATCTATTTTTTCCTCATAGACCTCAAAGTAATAATCAGCATAAGCAAATCTGGATTCAACCGGATGGGGAAAGGGGGTAATCCGTTCCTTAACTATAATTATTTTCTGTTTTATATTAATAATGTCAATCACGATTAATTCTAAATAACCGAAATCAATTTTATATTCATATTGTTTTAGATAAAGTTCTTTAATCATTGTTCTCAATTCTTCTGCTTTTTCATAATCCTTTTTAACATGATAGCACTGGATAAGAGGTTCGTATGCCTTCCAGTATGTGGGATCCTTTTTAAGGATTATCTCCAGTTCCTTAATCGCACTGTCATAATTGGATTTGCCCTTGTATAAAATACCCTTTCCCAGATAGGCGTCTAAATAATCAGGATTTATCTTTAATATCTTATTCCAGCTATCCAATGCCTTATTGGTTTCATCTGTAGTATAAAATAGAAGAGCCATCTGATGTTGAACATCCAGGGAATCCGGCTTGAGTTTCAGGCCGCTCTCAAAATTCTGCAATGCCTCCTTATATCGTTTAGTGTCCAGATAGAACTGTCCCAATCCAAAATAGAGCCAGAAACGAAGTTCCGGATTAGGCGACTTATTTTCTAATTCCAGTGCCTTCTTGAAATGTCTTTCTAACTCGGCACCCTCCAGTAATCTGCCATAGAGATAATAATAAAGAGGATTTTGCGGGTCTGATTTTAATTTACCTAAATATTCTTCTCTAATATTATTTATTCCTCCACATTGACGCATAAAATTCTGGTATGCCCGATGGGTCTCTATATCATCAGGCGATTCCTTTAGTTTCCTCTGATACCCTTCTATGATTTTGTCTTCAGCGGACTGCTCTTTAGGCAAAAGCATAATACCACTGCCTGAGAACATTACAAACAGCACTCCCAACACAAAAATACAGACACTTTTCATATTACGATTAATTCTAATCTACTTTTTAATCCTTGTCAATTTAATTCATTGACAATTTCATCGTTTAGTTATAGTATTAAATAAGACACAAATCAAGGAGGTGGGCAATGAAGATAAAATGGTTCGGACATTCGGCTTTTGCAATCACTTCTGCTGTCGGGAAAACAATATTAACAGACCCTTATGAGCCCGGTGGATATAATGGGGCAGTTGGTTATTCGCCTATTTCTATCAGTCCTGATATTGTTACTATTTCCCACGACCACTCTGACCATAATTACACTAAAACACTCAAAGGTAATCCGAGGATAATCAACCAAAAAGGAGAGTATGAAATCAGCGGCATAAAAATTAAGGGCATACCAGTCTATCACGATACCAAACAGGGCAAAGAACGTGGCAACAATATTATATTTGTTTATGAAGTGGATGGAATCCGTCTTGCCCATTTGGGTGACCTCGGGCATACTCTATATCAAAAAGAAATAGATACATTAGGCGGGCTTGATATCCTCTTTGTGCCAGTGGGCGGTTATTTTACTATTGATGAAAAACAGGCAACCGAGGTTGTCAGACAACTTAAACCAATGGTAACGATTCCGATGCATTACAAAACAAGTGTCCTGAATTTCCCGATTGCTGAAGTGGATAAATTCCTTGCTGGCAAAAAAAATATCAAGCGATTATCTTCTTCTGAAACTTCAGTAAGCAAGGAAACCCTGCCATCTGAGCCTGAGGTCCGGGTATTTCTGTAGGTGAAATAACAACCGGGTTAGCGTAGAGCATCCCGACGTTACGTCAGGAAGCCTTATACTAATTTATTGTATGGAATTTCAAAGATAAGATAAAAAGTCTTATCTAATGTTATACCGCAAGGAATATAACTCAAATCTAAACCAAAAATCAAGTATTA
>JAGUXD010000095.1 GCA_020062035.1 Candidatus Brocadiia bacterium
CATCTTCAAATGCCTGATGAGTGGAGATATCAATGCTTCCGGATACTCTTAGAAGGGTGCAATATTGCACACCATCAGGATGGTCTCTCGGGTCCAGAGGAATAGTTTGTTGTTCAAAACTCAATGAATTCATATAAGTTCCCTATCGGCTTTTTCTATTTCATCTTTCTTGGATTTCTGGTATTCTTTTATTTTTTCGGCTAATTGTTTATTATTAAGGGATATTATTTTGAGCGCAGCCAGAGCCGCTTCTTCTGGTTCTAAAACTAACATCGGACAAACACCAGAAGGCATTCTGAGCGTGGAGAAAATATCTGCTCCTCCAAATTTATCACTATAAGGCGGAGAGGCGATTACAGGACGAAAGGTATTGGCATCAACAAACCCGCTGAGCGCATTGCTTCTTCCTGCAACAGTAATAAATACGACTTCTTCAGTTTCATATTGTTTAAGTATTTCTAACACTTTCAGGGGGACTTTGTGGGCTGAAGCAATTCTGAGAACGCATTCTACTCCCATTTTTTTTATTATATTAGCAATCTTTTGTGAATGTTCCAAATCCTCTTTAGAACCCATTATAATAACTACTTTTGCCATAAAATTCTTCCTTTTCTTATAAGAAGTTCTTATCACCTACGAGGTTCGCAGAAGCGGCGGCATTACTTGCATCCGCGGCCAACTCGTTCAGAGACCCAGCCAATTCCTTCGGGTTTTCCCTGCCTTTGTGTGTTGCTTACGATACGACACACCTTCCACCTTTTCGCAGAAGTAATTCAATAGGGGGAAACCCTGAAAATATTCCCCCCACTTATCATAACCTCGCCTACGGCGAGACGGTCCCGTTCCTCGTCTATATGTTCCCCCTTCCTACAAGTGTTGTTTTACATAATGCAGAGCATTCTGAAAGATAAACATCCCATCTGGGGTGTCAATTTTCTCTCGTGTCCAGCGAGGATGGTTTGTAATATCCTGAAACCTTTCTGGATGAGGCATCATCCCCATAATCCTACCTGTTCTATCACAAATTGCAGCGATATTGTCCTGGGCACCGTTAGGATTCAAGGGATAACGACTGGTTGGATTCCCTTGAACATCACTATATCTAAAGACGACCTGGTCATTTGCAATGATTTTACTAAGGGTTTCTTTGGTATTAGTAATAAACTTTCCTTCGCCGTGAGCCACTGGTAAATAGATTACTTCTTTGGGAATATTTTTAGTGAACACGCATATTTGAGAATACTTTTTTAGATAGACCCAGCGGTCTTCATAACGAGCCGAGTTGTTCGTAAAAAGTATTGCTTCTTTTTTAGGGTTACCATTATCTTTAGTTAAACCTGGCAATAACCCTATTTTTACTAAAACCTGAAAGCCATTACATATACCCAATATTAATTTTCCATCTGTTATAAATTTGGTAAGTTCATCAAGTAATCCTTGAGTAATCTCATTACCGAGAACCGTGCCAGCGCCAAGGTTATCACCATAGGTAAAACCACCCGGAATTACCAAAATATGATATTGGTGAATAAGAGATTTATTATCAATCCAGTGGTTTATATGATAGACATCAGTTTTGGCATCGGTTTTTTGAAACGCAAAAGCGGTCTCATAATCGCAATTGGTCCCCGGTGCTCTTAACACAAAAACCTTTACTTTTTGCATAATAACGAAATTACCCTGTAACTATTCACCCTCCCTGTCCCATAAGGACATGGTGTGTCAGGCAATTAATGTGGTGCGGGATATTTTATCTCTACGACATTGAACGTGTCGTTTTTGACTAATGTCTTCACGGTTGAGAGTCCTTTTACAACCCTCCCCAAAATTGTGTATTTGTCATCTATCCCGATGTCCGTCGGGATAGAGTTAGAGGTGCAGATATAAAACCGCTTCGTGAGAGAAGATTTTGAATTATCATCGTTCTGCGGTTTTAACAATCCGATTACCCCTTCTTTATGTTTCAATGCGGTCCTTTCAAAAGGGATAAGATAAGTTGTATCCACAGGAGAAACTGCGGTATTAGAAATACTTATGCAGGGACCGACGTCCGGTTTTATTTCGTCAACACTCGCCTGATTCCATAATCCTTGTTTTACAAGGTCAATAAACTTTGCAACACTATTGGGTGCTTCGTCTGGATAAAGTTCTACTTCAAAATCACCCTTATTGGTTTTAATGGAGAGACGCGGAAGGTTTCTTTTTAAGATAAGTTCAGATGTCTTTTTTTCCAACTCGATTTCTTTCCATGAGCGGTTGATTGCTAATAGGGGCAATCTCTTGTTTGCCCATTCTTTTACTATGTGGTTCTTAAATTTTTCTACAAGATATTTATATTCCTTTTCTGCCTCATCGTATTTTTCGCCTCTCATATAAAGATTGGCTAATTTGTAGCGGATAAAAGGAGAGACATCGGTTACATCATAAACCTGTAGTAGTCCTTTAAGCGATTCTGTATCCTGGGTTTTTTCTAATAACTCAAATGCCCTAATATTCATTTCTTTCATCCGATAAGAACGCCACCATAATAGCCCGATTGCCAGACAGATGCATAACAAAATAAAGAAGATAAGGTTCTGATAGGTCTTGACAAATAAAGAAACTTTTTCTTTGAAAAAGGGTTGTGATTTTTGTTGCTCCGATATACTATCGGAAGTGGTTAGAAGTTGTGTTTTAGGACTCATTTATAGAGAAATTATGAAGACTGATTTTATTTATAAAACCCTATTTTGATGAGGAGATGGGTTTCACCTTTCATTCCTTCTGGGTGTTCAATAATAATCTCGCATTTCTCTTTCTCTTTCTGGAATGAAAGGGCTTTTTTAGAATCCACGCTCAGCATCATTTTCTCCACCCAGCCAAATTGTGGCATCTGCTTGCGATAAAATTCTAAAAGTTCATCCACCCTGGCGCTTCCAACATACTTTGCCGCTGTAGTCCGAACGCTGCCTGTGATAAAAGTATATGATTTGTCCGGCTGGTGTGCAAAATTTGCTGGAACTGGAATATCAGATGCCTGATAGTGTTTAACATTAGGAATTTCTACAAGTCCTCTGGATACGCCTGACTTGGACTTCGGAGTGGTTATCCTTTTGATTAAAGCACAGCCAGACATTGTCGGGATTACCAACAAACTACTCAACATTACCGTTCCAATTACCTTTGCTATCTGTATCTTTTTCATATCAACCTCCTATCTTTAGCAACGAGATTTAACAGATTTGTCGGATAAAATCTGTTCAATCAGTTTAATCCATTATTTATTTTTGTTAGCTTAAATAATAAACATATTAGTGTCAAGAAAACTCCGTAACCAAAAAATTAAACACGAATCCCAGCGGGACGAATAAAAACGAATTTCACGAACAAGAAATTATATTTGCTTGTTCGTCTTGTTCGTGGTGATTCGTCCCAATTTATCGGCATTCGTGTTTATCTTATTTATACTTTCCTATACTGCAAGAAAAATAGTAAGTATTTTCAATCACAGAAAATGCAACCACATCTCAGTGGGAACAGATTATACTGATAATTCTATTCTCGGGGAAGGAAAAGTAGTAAAAATCTGTGACAATCTGTGTAATCTGTGGTTAGTTTTTCCTTGACGACGAGAAATATTCTATATATACTGTGTCATTATGAATAATACACAAAATCTGTCTGAAGAAATAAGGATTAAGGTATTAGAGAAATTACAGTCTTCTGTAGAGCCGAGGCAATACGAGACATGGCTAAAGAAACTTGAGTTTGTTGAGAGTGATTCTGGAGAATTAAAAATTCCTCTGCCTAATATTTTTTATGTTGAGTGGTATAAGAAAAGTTTTCTTCCTTTAATAGAAACAGCTGTGTGTCAAGTAACCGGGAAGGAGCACAAGATAATCTTTGTTGCACCGCCGGAACAAGGCCGATTGTTCCCTGACAATATTGTAGCGGATAAGAAACCCTCTTTTAAACAGTCAATCGTAACATCTAATTCAGGGCAAAGAAGTCAGCCTGAAGAAAGGGCGAGCCTTCTCGATTTTGCCCTGAGCGAGAATTTTATTTTTGAGAAGTTCGTGGTGGGCACTTCTAATCGGCTTGCTCATGCGGCTGCTTTAGCAGTAGCAGAAAACCCTGGACAGGCTTATAACCCTCTTTTTATTCACGGCGGAGTTGGCCTTGGTAAGACCCATTTATTACAGGCAATCGCCCATCGGATTATTAACAAATTCGTTAATTATTCTATTTACTATCGCTCTGGAGAGGAATTTGTTAATGATTATATCACCGCTGTGAAAAATAATGCCTTTGAGTTATTTCGGAAGCAGTGCCGTTCTGAAGATGTAATGATTATAGATGATATACATTTCTTGGGCAGGGGCGAGAAAGCCGCCAGTCGGGAGGAGTTTTTTCATACTTTTAACGCCCTGCATAATGCCCGCAAACAGATTATTTTATCCAGCGATTCGCCCCCTAAGGATATGCCTCTTTTACAGGACAGATTGGTTTCTCGTTTTAACTGGGGGATGGTTGCCCGTTTGGATACGCCTGATTATGAGATGCGGGTCGCTATTTTAAGACAGAAATCTGAGAATTATAAAATAACCATCCCCGATAATGTGGTTTCTTTTATTGCCAGCAATGTTGATACCAATATTCGTGATTTAGAGGGGTCTCTAATCCGTCTTATCGGGTTGGCCCGTAGTTCCAATCAAAATCCCTCTGTTGCGCTTGCTACAGAATCACTAAAAGATATTATTAATTTTACTCCTCACCAGATAAAAATATCTGATATTATGGATGTAATTGCCGGATACTTTAATGTTTCGTCTTTAGATTTACAATCTAAAGTAAGGATAAAATCTGTTTCTTTGGCCCGTCAGATTGCTTTATACCTGGCCAGACAGTTAAAACCAGAAATGTCTTTGGAAGAAATCGGTTTGTCTTTCGGGGGCAGAGAACATTCTACTGTTTTACATTCTATTGAGAAAATTCGTAAACGTGCCCAAAAAGACTCAAAATTCAGGGATACCTTAAATACCATGCTGACTGAGATTAGAAGAAAAAATGTTTAGTATTTATTGATTCCTGACTGATTGCTTTTTAGTATAATTGTTTTATGGGTTTTTCTCTACCATTTTTCACGGGTTGTTGACATTATTTCATTAAAAATAATTATCATAACCTCTGATTTAGTAATGTATTATAATTGTTTTCTACATCCGTGTGAACTATAAGAATAATATTTAATAATATATTAAATGTTTATATAATAATTAAGGAGGCAAGATGAAAGTAATTTGTAATAGAGAGTCGTTATTAAAGGCATTCCAAATAGTAAATAGTGCTGTTCCCACAAGAAGTTCAATGCCCGTGCTTCAGAATATTAAACTTAATGCTGATGACAAAACTCTTTTCCTTTCTGCAACAGACTTTGAGATAGGAATTCAATACCCTATTTCTGCAGAAATAAAAGAAAAGGGTTCTATTATTATACCGGACCAACGATTGGGTGGTATTTTGCGCGAGGCATCCGATGAACAAATTACCGTAGAAGCAACCGAAGGAGCAGCCAAATTATATACCCAAACAAGCAAATACAAAATAGTTTGTATGAACGTTTCAGAATACCCCGATTTCCCGGTGTTTAATGAGAAAAAATCAATATCCATTAGCACCGGTGGAATAAAAGAAATGGTTCGCAAAACAACATTCGCCGCATCACAAGAAATAACTCGTTATGCATTAACGGGCTTGCTTTTAGAAATAAGAGAGAAACAAATCCGAATGGTGGCAAGCGACGGAAAACGACTTGCTTATATTAAAAGACACGCCGAACAGGATATAGCTCATGCTATCAAGGTAATTATCTCTCCCAAATCCATGAATTTATTAGAGAGAATTATTGAAACCGAGGAACAAATATTACGGATAGAAATTGATGAAAGCCAATGTAAGATTTTAATTCCCCAAAAAGAGCAAAGGGGAATAGAACTGTTTTCCAGGTTAATAGAAGGCACATTCCCAGATTATGAGGCCGTTATTCCTTCTGACGCGGACAAAAAAGTAGAAATAAAATCAAATGATTTATTATCAGCGATGAAACG
>JAGUXD010000060.1 GCA_020062035.1 Candidatus Brocadiia bacterium
AAGAAGTAGATGTTCCTTTTGCATCTTCTTAATACAGAGATAAAGAGCGACAAATGCACCGCTAATAGAAGCGGTTCTGGTGCCGCCATCTGCCTGAAGCACATCGCAGTCAATCCAGATGGTCTTTTCACCCAAGAGTTCCAAATCTACTATTGAGCGTAAAGCCCTGCCGATAAGCCGTTGAATCTCAAATGTTCTACCATCGGGTCTGCCGCTTCGGGATTCCCGTTGTTTTCGCTGAGGAGTTGAGCCCGGTAACATTGAGTATTCAGCAGTAAGCCAGCCCTTGCCTTTATCTCTCAGAAAATCAGGCACAACTAATTCAAAGTTTGCTGAACACAAAACCTTGGTAGAGCCGAGTTCAATCATGGCAGAGCCCGGGGTAGATGATGTAAAATATGGCATGATTTTTACTTTTCTCAGTTCATCAAACGAACGATTATCCGGTCGCATATTTTATTTTTGTTCTAAGTCACGATAAGTACCTTGTAAAGACCGACGCGTCTTTTGTGATTTCTCATCTTGACCAGTATATTTATCTCGCACCTTTGCTATCACAGGCATCACTGATTTATCGCCAATAGCCGCTAATGTTCTTGCTGTTATAATCTGGACATCCGAATCAGAAGTCGTTTCTAAAAGTGAAGTCAATTGGGGAACCGCTTTTCTGCCGATTCTTTCTAATACAACTTTGGCTTGGGTTCTAATAGTGGCATCATCACCAGAAAGCGATTCTACCATTGTATCAATAGATTTTTCACCCAAATTAACCAGACAATTCTGGGCTGATTCTCTGGCAGTTGCGTGTTCGTCTTTTAACATCTCTATCAGGTCTGTAATTGCGTTTTCTTTAATCAATTCGGTTAAACCTTCGGCGGCCCTGGCACGAACTTCTGCATCTTTATCCTTAAATGCCCTTTTAAGAGGGGTTTTTGCTGACTTATCACCTATATTGCCAAGCGCCAATGCTGAATATGCCCGAATCATCTGGTCAGAACTATTTTCAAGTGCATCAATAAGCGGGTCAACTGCCTTTTGTCCCATATCCACCAATTGTCTCATATAAGAATCACGGGTCGGGGTTTTAGATTTACTTCCCATCTCTTTAATATAACGATTGATTTTTTCCTTCTCGCTCTCGCCACAGCCAAATAATATCCCGATTGTCCCGACAATCCCCAAGGTTATCACCGCTATCATCTTTTTGGTTTTCATACAAGTTCTCCTTTTTGCCCTCCCGAGGCAGATTTTGCTATCATGCCTGCTTGTGCCAACCTCCATCTGGTTCGCACTCATGAAATTCGGTTTATAATGTTATTTTAGTTATTTATTGTAACAAATTATATAAAATAGTCAAATATAAAAACAATTCCGATAATTTCGGGAAGGAGAAAAAATATGATAGCATCTGATAAGTTTCTTTCCGGACAAACTCTTTTGGTTATTTCTCCACATGCTGATGACGAGGCATACGGCTGTGCCGGAACGATTGCCAAAATTAAAGCATTAGACGGTAAGGTTTATATTATGGTCTTTTCTATTGGGGATTTGTGGCAGTATAAAGAAAAATATACACTGGTAAAACAAGAAACCCGTCATAACGAGTTTATGAAAACCGCAAAATTCCTTAAGATAGATGGTTATGACATCGTTTTCAAGGATACAGAAAAACATCTTCGGCTTGATGCGGTTCCACGACGGGATTTGGTCTCTATTATTGAACGTGATAGCAATGTCTCGCTTGATAAAATTAATCCAACAATTGTGGCTTTGCCTGCGATTTCATATAATCAAGACCACTGCGCTATTTTCCATGCGGGCTTTACCGCAACAAGACCAATGGCGCAAGACAACAACTGTCCCCGTATTGTCCTATCTTATGATAACCCGACACTATTCTGGAATGTGGAACGAGAGAAATTTCATCCTAATTTTTATGTGGATATCTCAAATTATCTGGATATAAAACTCAAGGCACTCAGGTTTCATAAATCACAATTAAAACCCAAATATCATCATTGCAGTCTGGAAGGTTTAGAGTCATTGGTAAAACTACGCGGTAAAGAAATCTCGGTCAAAGCCGCAGAGGCATTTATGTGCTACAGGTTTGTGTGCTGAAAGCACACTAAAGAACTGAAGAACGGAAAAACGAAAGAACAAATAGTGTTCTTCAGTACTTTAGTTCTTCAGTTCTTTAGTTTATGATTAAGCATTCTTGTCCAACTATCGGGAATAGAGAAGCCAGAGTAATAAATGCCGTCCTGAAAACCAAATATCTTTCACAAGGTAATGTTGTCCGCAGGTTTGAGGAGTCCGTAGTCAACTATCTCGGCGGTAAAGGTATTTATGCGATTGCAGTAAATTCAGGTTCAAGCGCCCTGCATCTGTCCTTATTATCATTGGGTATAAAAAAGACAGATGAGGTTATCATTCCAAGTTATGCCTGCTCCGCTTTATTAAATGCGATTAATTACATATCTGCAAAACCCGTATTAGCAGATATAAACGAAGATGACTTTAATATAAGTTTTGATTCGGTAAATAAGAAAATCACCTCAAGAACCAAAGCAATTATTGTTGCCCATCTTTTTGGATTTCCTGCTGATATGGATAGATTTTCTTCTCTAAAGATTCCGGTCATAGAGGACTGCGCCCAGACTATTGGTGCAACATATAAAAATAAACCGGTCGGCACTTTTGGGAAATTATCTGTCTTCTCCTTTTATGCAACAAAGGTCTTAACTACTGGCTACGGCGGGATGGTAATCTCACAGGATTATAAACTGATAGATAAGATTCTGGACAGAATAAGTTATGATAATCGGGATGATTATCTCGTGCGATATAATTATCAGATGTCAGAATTATCTGCCGGGTTAGGTCTGGCACAGTTAGACCAATTAGACACATTTATTAAGAAAAGGTCTCTTATCGCTAAAAAATATCGTCAATCATTACAATCTATCCAGATAGAAGATTTGGTGCTACCCACTACTTCAACAGATACAGAACCAATCTTTTATCGCTATGTTATTCGCCATCCGCGCTCAGAGAAATTAATGAAGCAATTAAGACGCTATGGAATAGAAGCAAAGAGACCGGTTTATAAACCGCTTCATCATTATCTCAAGTTAGATAGCAAAGATTTTCCCAATACCGAAATCGCCCATCGCAATGCCACATCACTTCCGATTTATCCATCATTAACAAATAGACAATTAAATTATATTATAGACAAAGTAATCAAGACGTTAATATCAGTATAGCAAGGGCGTATTTAGTGGTATGAGTAAGCGAGAGATGCGAGTCCTTTATCCTATGTTTTTTAGCAATCTCTTTTGCTTTATCTGATAATTTGAGAGAGGGCTTTTTATTTTCATCTATTACTTCTATTTCCTGTAATTTAGGGCTAAATCTTGTTCCCCAGCCCGTGCCAATGGCTTTAAGGAATGCCTCTTTAGCCGCGAATCGTGCGGCAAATGACTCAGCCGGATATTTCCTGCGCTCACAATATCTAATTTCCTTAGCCGTGAAGATTCGTGTTAAAGACGACCTCCTCTTAAGTAGACGCTTAAAACGACCAACTTCAACCAAGTCAATACCAATACCAATTATCATTATTAAATAATCTTATTAAAACAGATAAGTTCAGTCAAGAAATTCACCGCAGAGACGCCGAGAACGCAGAGGAATAAATAATTGTCTTCTTCTCCGCGACCTCTGCGCCTCTGCGGTGAAGAATAGTTACGGAGTTTTCTTGTTGATTTATGATTAGGCATCTGATATAGTAACCTTTGATGAAAGATAGTACCATCCTACCTCGTCCTTTTTTTGCTATAGCAGTTGCTTTCATTAGCGGGATTGTATTATCGGATTATTTGCTTTGCCGTGTTTCTTCAGCCATATTGGTAAAAACGATTCTCTTTATTTCCTCTGCGGTTATTTTGCTCTTTATTAGTTGTCAGATTATTAAGACATCTCGTCAGACGGTTCTGCCTGATATTTTTTTGATAATACTCTGTTTGCTCGGCGGCTCATTTCGGCTTTTAATCTCCAATAATTTACAGGGAAACCATATTGCTAAATTCCAATCAAACGATGTGCCGGTTTATCTGGAAGGAGTTGTAATAAAAAAGCCAATATATTACCAACCAAGAAAGAACGAATTTTTCCCTGATGATAACAACACAAAGAGCGGTTATTTTATAATCAAAGCCAGAAGGATTTCCTGGGCTGATGAGACATCATCGGTATCAGGTAAGGTGAGAGTGAGTTTTTATGGCTGGAAGTCCGTAGAGATATTAGATAATATCCGATATGGTGTATCTATTCGTATTCTTGGCAGGGTCTATTCGCCTCGCGCACCAACCAATCCCGCAGAAAAGGATTATTCTAAATATCTCAAGCGAGAGGGTATTTACAAGACAATCAGGATAAAAAGCCCGGAGCATTTGACATTTCTAAAATCAGATAAACAAATCTCATTATGGAGTTTTTTAGAAACCATCAGAGATTTCCTGAGCCAGCAATCAAGAAAACACTTCAGCCCTGAGCATTCAAGTTTTCTACAAGGAATCCTGTTGGGCGAGCGAGATACTTTTCCCGCGGATTTAGAAACCAAGTTTATGCGTACAGGCACCATTCACTATCTCACAGTAAGCGGCTTACATTTAGCGATGTTTATCGCTTTTATGTTTTTTATCCTCTCCATTGCAGGGATTAAAGACAGAGTCAGGGCAATTTCTCTTATTGCGATTGCCTTGTTTTACGCATTACTTACCGGTCTCGGCACCCCTGTTACCAGGGCGTTAATCATTGTAACTATATACCTCTCGGCAGAGGTATTTAACAGGAAATCAAACAGTATCAATTCGCTTTCCTTATCCGCTTTACTTATTACATTGTATAACCCCAATGAAGTTTTTAGTGTCGGCTTTCAACTCTCTTTTCTCTCGGTTTTGTCTATTATTACCTTCATTCCTATTCTTACTGGCTTACTTAAAAGAGGAACCACAGATAATTATCTGCCTTCTATTATTCCGCAGAGTATTTTTTACTGGCTATTTTTAATCTCACGAAAATATCTCCTTAATGCAATTGCACTATCAATTAGCGTTTGGTTCGGAATCTTTCTCATCATCCTCCATCAGTTTAATATCATCACACCTGTTGTTGTTTTAGCCAACCTTATCCTCTTGCCGATTATCTTTTTCATAATGGTGGCAGGTTTTATTCTACTACCACTTCTCTCATTAGATATTTATTCCTATCTTGTACCATTTGAATCACTCTTGGTAAAAATATTAGATGCAATTGTAGGTGGATTAGAAAAAATTCCGTTCGGCTATTTTTATCTGCCGGATATTCCGGTTGTGTTTATCTGGGTTTTCTATTTGGGCTTCTTCTTATATCTTATCAGGCATCATCTTAAATTCTTCAGGCTCAGATATTTCGTCGGGTTGGTTGTTATATTTGTATTCGGATTTTTTATCTATCTTGTCAGCCAGCAGAGATATTGCAAAACAGACGGCTTATTTTTAACAATGCTGGATGTCAAACAAGGAGCGGCTTTTGTTATCCAGACACCTGAGCGCAAAACGCTCATTTACGATGCCGGCACTATCGGAGTCCGTGATGTCGGAGAACAAGTCATCGCACCATTCTTATGGAAAAAAGGCATCACCACAATAGATTATCTTATTCTCTCTCATTCCCACTTAGACCACATTAACGGTGTCAAATCACTCTCGGAACGATTCAGAATTAAAAAGGTTATCAGCAGTCCATACTTCTCAGATAAACGCATTTCTTTCTTATCGCACAATAAGATACCGATTGAACGTGTTTCTAAAAGCAATAAAATATACTCTGAGCCGAATATGTCTCTTGATATTCTGGGACCGCCTGGAAATCTTACCCAAACACATAGACAATATGAAGAAAATGACCTTTCTCTTGTTCTAAAAATTGCTTATAAAGACAAATCAATTATTTTAGCAGGGGACATACAGGCAAACGGGATTGAATGGTTGATTCATAACATGGATATAGGTGTCAGTGCAGATGTTTTTCAGATTCCTCATCACGGTCTTTCTATTAAAACAGATAAAAAATCTCTATTAGGTTCGTCCCGTCTTCAGCGGGACCCACTGCAAGCAAGTAAATCTTACATAGAAGAACTACTTATTCGGATTAATCCAAAATATGTTTTGATAAATGCAGACGGTAGCAAGATAGATGATGATATTTTAGAGACCTGCCAAAAGATGAATATAGAGATACTCTCAAATCACCGCTATGGAGCCGTGACCATAAAAATAAAAGATAAAATAGAGGTAGAAAATTTCCTCTCTGATGCTGAAATTATTCAGGAGGCCTATACGGAATAATACGGGTTAGTCCTACCTACCTGAATGGTGAACTTAAGGAGGTTTTTGACCATTTTAGCAAGGGTAAAAATCAACCTATCCAGATTTGTCTTGCGAAATAAAGAGATGGTCCTGAAATCGGGTTTTCTTGACGAGCTCAATTAGGGAGTAGGGGGTGATTGTAGAACTTAACTACAAGCGTGCCTGCGAACCCTTTCCAAAATATATCATTAAAACCGATATATCTGATAAAGAAACACCGGCAATCCGTGATGCCTGGCCTAATGAAATTGGCTTGAATTTGTTTAATTGCGTCCGTGCTTCTTTGCTGAGATGTGTAATTATCTCGTAATCAATATTGGGAGGCAGGCGATAATTCTCCATCCTTTTTGCCCGTTCTATCTCTTCTAATTGCCTCTTTATATACCCTTCGTATTTTACTTCTATCTCAATCTGTTCTTTAATACTATTATCAAGACCCACGGGGTCAAGTAATAATCTCTGAAAGGCAGGCGAGTTTTTTACCAAATCATCCAATCTGACCTGCGGTTGTTGTAGAATCTTTTTTAGTGATTTACCGTTATAAAACGATTTACCCAGAATTGCCTTTGCCTCCTGAATAATTTTCTCTTTCCGGTCTAACTTATCTTTATGTGTCTTATTAAGTAGTCCTAATTTCCAGCAATGTGGCATCAGACGTCTATCGGCATTATCAGAACGTAAAAGTAAGCGATATTCAGCCCGAGAAGTGAACATCCTGTAAGGTTCGGTAGGTCCAAGGGTTACTAAATCATCTATCAGGACTCCGATATAAGCATCACTTCTGGCGAGGACAAAGGGTGTTTCTTTTCTAATCTTTCGCACGGCATTGATACCCGCCATAATCCCCTGAGCCGCGGCCTCTTCATAACCCGAGGTCCCGTTTATCTGACCTGCTAAAAATAAACCTTCTATCTTCTTGGTTTCAAGTGAGGGTCCTATCTGATATGGTAATACAACATCATATTCTATGGCATAGCCGTAACGAATAAATTTTGCTTTTTCTAATCCCTTGATAGAATGCACGAATTCCTTCTGGATATCACGTGGTATGCTTGTTGAAATGCCGTTACAATAAACCTCCGGGACACCCCTGCCTTCTGGCTCAAGAAATATCTGGTGTTGCTCTCTTTCAGCAAATCTGACTATTTTATCTTCAATAGAAGGACAATAGCGGGGTCCAATGGCTTTAATCTGACCGGTATAAAGCGGTGCACGATTGAGATTAGTTCTGATTATCTCGTGGGTTTTTTTATTGGTATGGGTTATGTAACAGGGTATCTGTCTTTGTAAAATTTTCGCTGTGGAGAAAGAGAACGGTTTTGGTATTTCATCTCCCGCCTGTTTTCTCAAGATAGAATAATCTATTGAGTCAGTATCAAGTCGTGGTGGGGTGCCGGTTTTCAGACGGCCGAGTTCAAGACCAAGTGATTTGAGACTATCTGATATATTTTCTGCAGAAGGTTCATTGATTCTGCCGCCTACAATTTTATCTTCCCCGATATGAATCAATCCTCTCATAAATGTGCCGGTGGTGAGAATGATTGCTTTACCTAAATATGTCTTATTCCCTTTTACTCCGATTACCCGATTGCCTTCGGTTAATACTTCATTTACCATTTCTTCTATCACGGTGAGACCGGGTTGATTTTCCAGCACCTTTCTCATATAGAGATGATACTCTTTTTTGTCGCACTGGGCGCGCGGTGATTGCACGGCTGGACCTTTACCCGTGTTGAGAATACGGAATTGGATACCGGAAAAATCGGTGGCTTTTGCCATCTCGCCACCAAGTGCATCTATCTCGCGGACCAATTGCCCTTTGGCTAAACCGCCGATTGCGGGATTACAGGACATCTGAGCAATGGTATCAAAAGAGATTGTTAAAAGAAGTGTGGAACAGCCCATCCGTGCGCAAGCCAGAGCCGCCTCTATGCCCGCGTGCCCGGCACCAACCACAATGATGTCAAAAGATAAGCGATTCTGCGATTTGAACTGCATTGAGCGCCGCACCTTTTCGTAAGTTGTCCGAGACAATCCAGAGATTTATGCCGTTCTTTACTGTCGGGTCTTTGCGGATTCTGCCTACATATACATCGTCTTTACCAGCCACATCAATCGGCATCGGATAAATCCCTTCTTGTGGATTATCCATTACCTTAATACCCTTGGTTTTACCTAATAATCTTCTAACTGTCGCAACTGTTATTGGTTTATCTGTTTCAATATTTACTGATTCGCTATGACCGCAATAGACCGGTATCCGCACGCAGGTTGTGGTTATTTTTATAGAATAATCATTGAGTATTTTGAGGGACTCCCGTATCATTTTGGATTCTTCAGCGGTGTAGTCATCTGAACCAAAGGAGTCAATCTGGGGGATAGCATTGAAGGCATACCAATTGCGAATTGAGAATTGCGAACTAGGAATTTTAGATTTAATCTGTTTCTCCATCTGTTGTATGGCTTTTAATCCGGCGCCAGAGACAGATTGATAAGTGGAAACGATTACCCTTTTTACCCTGAAATAGTCGTGCAATGGTTTTAGAACCATCACCAGCGGAATAGTAGAGCAATTGGGACTTGCGATTATACCTTTATGTCTTTTAATAGCATCAGGATTTACTTCCGGAACAACTAATGGAACATCTTTATCCATCCTGAAAGCATTTGATTTATCAATTACAATCGCCCTGTTCTGGATAGCAAGAGGCGCACATTTTTTGCTTATCCTGCTATCCACCGCGAAAAAAGCAATATCTATATCTTTGAATCCGTCTCTTCTTAACTCTTGAACCTTGAACCTTGAACCTTTGAACTTGAGTGAACTGCCTGATGAGCCTGCAGAAGCGAATAAACGCAATTCATTTACAGGGAACTTACGTTCTTCTAATACCTTTAGTAATTCTAATCCGACTATGCCGGTTCCACCAACAATTGCTATGTTATATTTACTCATAATAACCTTTGTTAAAACATCTGCATCTGTATTGGCTGGACAGGAGAGACCTGATAGGAAGTTCTGGATTCCTGGATTTTTTCTGTATGGCTGTTGGATTCATAACCTACGGTTTTAGCATTAGATTCATCTTCTAATTTTCTGAAGATAGAGATTTTCCCGAAGACACCGTCATAGCCGGGTACAATATTTATCCTGCCTTCCCGGACGCATCGGATTCCCTCAGCAATCTTTTGTGGTGCGAAAAGTTTCAGTTCTTCTATCGGGACATCTAAAAGGATATTGAATTCATTTTTGCCTCGGGCAATAAGTTTATGATACTGTTCATCAACCGCTTGAGTTCCGACATTCTGCTCTAAAGCATCTGCAATTACTTCTTCCAGAGGAATAAGATATTTATTACCAATTGGATTATCCGGTTTGTAATTTACGGGTCTATCTGCTAAAGTATCAACACGATGACAGACGCCGATTGTTAATTTCTTCTTGCACCGCGGACAGATATTATTATGCTTTTTGCTTTCATCAGGCGAGAAGATAATTTTGCAATCCCGATGTCCGTCATAATGATATTTGCCTTCCTCCGGAAAGAACTCTATGGTATAAAGTAATTTTGTGGGGTCCTTGGTTTTCAAGGCGTGAATAATAGTAGAATAATTCAAATCGCAGTCAAAAACATTTGCCTCTCTTCCGATTTTCCTTGGTGAATGGGCATCAGAATTTGAGATAAGAGCAATTTTGTCTAAGGCGCTCAAACGCCAGTTCATCGGCGGGTCTGAAGACAGTCCAGTTTCAATACAATAAATATTTTTGCCTTCTTCCTCAAAGCATTCCTCAATGGAATCAAACCCTGAATTCGCTCCGAATAAAGAAAACCACGGCGTCCAGGCATGCGCTGGCACAAGAAAACACTTCTCGGAAATATCAAGCACTAATTTTACTAATTCCTTTACTGGTTGACCCAAAATAGGTCGTCCATCTGCAGAAAGATTACCCATTTTACTTAACTTAGAATTAATCTTGCTTGCCGTTCCTAAATCAGGTGCGAAAATAATAGTGTGAATCCTGTGCGATTTGCCTTTCTGAGAGAAGATATGAGAAACCTCCGTGGTTAAAATAAAACGGGTTGCTGAATTGCCCTTTTTGAGCCGATAGAGACCTTCTTCAGCACGGACTAATCTTAGTTTTAATTCCGCGAAATAATTCGGATGAGTAAAATCGCCGGTCCCGACAAGGTTGATGCCTTTTATCTCTGCCCAGCGAGACAGATTCTCCACATCCATATCTTTACTTGTAGCACGGCTATATTTAGAATGGACATGAAAGTCCGCTATAAATCGCATAATAAAAATCCTGAAAATTAAGTCTTATAATACAACTAATTTTCTTCTTGTCAAGAATAAAAATTTATATTAAAATTTATAATACATGAAAAATATTATCGTCTTCATTTCTGTTTTGTTAATTATTGCTTTTGTTGGTATTATCTGGGGATTTTATGAGTATCGGGTAAAAGAAGGACTTACTATTTCTCAAACCATTAAACTGATTAGAGATATTATTAAACCGCCCCAAGAAATAACAAAGGCAAAACTTCCTGAATCCACATCAGACAAGGTGTCCGACCAAGGCAAGGCAACGCAAGGAATAATAACTCCGACAGACCAAACCCCAATCACAGCGACTATTACAGAAATAATCCGAAAACCCTATCACCCACCGAAATTATTAGTAAAACCAGAAGCCCAGGAATTAGTCAACGAAGCAAATCAGTTTTATGACGAAGGGATAAGACACTTACAAAACACCTTCAAAAAGGATGATAGTTTTGATAAAGAAAATAACCTGGCAATAGAAAGTTTCAGAGAGGCACTAAAGAGATATTTGGAGGCAGAAAAGATTGATGGTGAGAGTTTATGGCTGAGAAACAGAATCAGAGATACCAATCAAAACCTGGTTACCTGTAGAAAACAAACCAGAGGACGATGAGAAGGAGAAAATCTGTGGTTCCTTAACTTGAAAGTATGATTTCAGGATATTATTTTCTCGGGATATCAGGATTGAATCAGACAATCCGACAAATATTAAGGATAGTAATTAAACTTCCCAGGAAATAGCCAATCCAGATAACCAGATGAGAGCATTTAATCCATACCTTTAAGTTAGAGATGTTTTCCGATGTGTCTCGTTCAGGGAAGACGCCTTCGGTTTTATAGTCCGTAGTTTTACCAAGCCAGGAGGGTATCGGACCGATATACTTTGCCATTCCCCAGCCGGCATCACGCATCCAGGCAGTATACCAGAGTAATCCCGGTCCTGTTCCGACCCATGCAACCGTAGAGCCAAAAACCCAGATGTCAATATCAGATGGGATATTCCAATGGATTAATCCGTTACCGATATTGGTAAGTGCTTCTTTAGAAACGCCGCAGAAAACCGCTATAACAAGAATTATCCAGCATATTATAAGACTGATAACCGAGATTAGTTCTGCACATTGCCGTGCAACTCTGGAAAAGAATATCAGGGCAAAGACAAATATAAAAGTGGTTATTTCGTAGGGCTAATAGAGTCAGAATTGTACCTTGGGCGCTTTACGTTCTTCCGGCACTTCTATCTCAAAAAACTCTGATTCCTTAAAATTGAACATCCCTGCAATGATATTAGAAGGAAACATCTGAATTTTATTATTCAACCGCATCGTATTATCATTATAGAATTGTCGGGCAAAGGTAATCTGGTTTTCAGTGGTTGTTAATTGTTCCTGTAGTGCCAAGAAATTCTGATTGGCTTTGAGTTCAGGATAGTTTTCTACAACCGCAAATAAACTTTTTAATGTCTGGGTAAGAAAACTCTCGGCTTTACCCTGCTCAACAACACCTTGTGCTTGCATACAGGCAGAACGGGCCTTGGTTACATTCTCAAATACCGTGCTTTCGTGTTTTGCATAGCCCTTGACGGTTTCCACAAGATTAGGAATCAAATCATACCGACGTTTCAGTTGGACACTAATCTGAGACCAGGCATTCTTAACCGCGTTGCGTAGTCCAATTAATGCGTTATAAGCGACTACAAACCATATCACCGCGATTACCACCAATGCAATTGCACCACCTATGATATACAACATACCAACCTCCTTTTTTTAGAGCCCGTTATCCCCTGATGTCAGCGGGGGAATTACCGGCTCTTAGGCCCCTATTTTTCATCGGGGTAGTTTTAACAATGGGATTAAACAGGTTTAAAAGATTATTATCTGTATTTTTCTGGTGATAGATTTTATTTACGTTTTATTTATTACCTAGTTGGCTAATTCAAATACCATTTCCCTATCGGGTTTTATATCGTGCCTGCTGATAAAATTCCGCCATTGCGCGATAATGTACTTCATTCTGCATTTTTATCCTTGGCACTAATAATCGTTTGAAATAAGGAATCAATTCAATTATAACAAATCCCGTAAAGAAACCAATAAGTTCTATTACAATTACAATAACAAGAATTTTAGTAAATTATAAACAACCTACTCACTCTCCCTCAATAAAGGGGGTGGCCTGGGGTTATCTATTGTTTATTAGGTGGAAATAATTTAGCAATAATCCTGCTTGAGATAGCGAGTGCTATCTGTAATATTGCCAGTATAATAAAAACACCGACAAATCTGATGAGTAAAGTAGCCCAGATATATGTCCAGTTTATATCTCCTTCGGGGTTCATTATAACACTCCTTTTTGTTATAGGATTACTTAAACATCGCGATAAACATACCGGCTGCGGCGGCTGTGCCGATGACGCCTGCTAAATTCGGTCCCATGGCGTGCATTAAGAGGAAGTTTTTAGGATTATATTGCTGACCTACTACCTGCGAGACCCGTGCAGACATAGGAACCGCTGAAATGCCCGCAGAACCAATAAGCGGATTTAGTTTGTTTTCTGCCTTCAAAAATAGGTTCATTATTTTTACTGTAAGAATGCCGCCTGCAGTACAAAAAACGAAATCAATTATCCCCAGCCCAAAAATTAGTAGCGGTTTAGGACTTAAAAACTTATCTGCCTCCATCGTCGCACCAATAGAAACACCTAAAAATATCACTACGATATTCATTAAAGCACCCTGTGATGTTTCTGTTAATCGTCCAACCACGCCACTTTCTTTCATAAGATTACCAAACATAAACATTCCCATCAAGGGCATTACCGCGGGAACTAAAAGCGAGATTAAGGTAGCGGTTAATAACGGAAAAATAATCTTTTCAGTATGCGAGACCGCCCGAAGTTGCCTCATTACAATAACTTTTTCTTTACTGGTAGTAAGCAGTCGCATAACCGGCGGTTGAATAAGAGGAACTAAAGCCATATAAGAATAAGCCGCTAATGCAGTTGGACCTAATATTTCAGGTGCTAATTTCTGTGTCAGATAAATTGTTGTCGGACCGTCTGCTCCGCCGATGATACCAATAGCCGCAGCTTCTTTGAGAGTAAAACCACCCAAAACAATAGAACCAATAAAAGTAACGAATACCCCCAATTGAGCACCTGCACCAACTAAAAGTGTTTTGGGATTAGAGATTAAAGGACCGAAATCGGTCATTGCTCCAAGTCCGAGAAATATTACACAGGGTATCACTTCCCACTCTATTCCGTAATGATAGAATATATTAATAAGTTGCCGATGTCCTTCTGAAAAGCCCATTAAAGGCGTCAATGGGAAATTTATCAGAAAGATACCGAAACCGATTGGCAATAATAATAACGGTTCAAATTTCCGCACTATCGCCAAATAGATAAACAAAAACCCTATCAGCCACATCAGCATATATTTCCAGTGAAGATGTAATACGCCTGTTTGCACTACGATGTTTTTGAGCATTTCTAATATATCACTTACTTGCATAGATTAATCTCTTTCTCCGAAAGCATTCGGGGATATGATGGAATGTGATTATACCGATGTCAAGAAAAATTGCAACCGCAGATTACACAGATTTCACTGATTTTTTGTCTGTGTAATCGGTGAAATCTGTGGTTTCTATCTCATGATACCTTTAGTTTTAATGATAAATTCATAAATCGGTGGGAAGAACAGGATAAATAGCAATATTATTGCTAATGCGCTATTTAATGGTTCAGATAAAATATCAAAGGCACGGTGCATCTCACCAACATAGCCCAGAGTAATTGTTCTGAGATAAAAGAAGATAATAAGTCCTAATATTCTGATTAGCCGCCATTGCTCACGGTATTTAAGTATTAGTTTCAGGTAAAAATGACCGCTTCTTTCTGGTAATCTCGCGGGAAAGAGACGGGGAATAAAACGCGGGACGAGGTTACAATATTCTGCATACTTATCGTGGAAGACATCCCGCAACAACATCTCTTCTTTTCTGACCCTACGTGGAATAATAATGAGATAAAAAATCGGCAAATAAATAATCGCCAGATATATGTTCTGGGTGATGATACAAAGCCCGACATCAACCAAGAAACTACTCAGATAAAAAGGGTTGCGCACATAGCGGTAGGGTCCAGCGGTAATTAGTTTTTCCTTTTTCACCAGATAGCCGGCAGAGATAAAATGAATAACCTGTCCTATGATAACAGAAATACTACCGATAATTAAAGAAGTAATATTTGGATAAGACCAGATGAGTAGGATAATAATAAATATCGCCCGTAATCGTGTTCTTAATTTCGTTTTAGTTGATTTCAAATCCGTTTTATCGGCTCAATTTTCTCACTTAACAATTAAACCTTATCTTTCGGTCTAAAGGTTTTGGGATTAAAGACCCAGAATCTTCTAATCGCCCAGAATCTTCTCAAAAACTTCTTATCACCCTCGGTCATCTTATCAGGAAAATAACGGTTCTTGAATTTCAGGAGACTTCCTTTATCAATCAAACAAAGATAGTTAAACAATTCTCGCCAGATTATGGCTTTTTGCCTGATATATAAGGCATTAGCAAAGTCAATAATGTAGGGTGTCAAATCATCTCCAATCAGGATATTCTTACGTTGTGCTAAATCAAGATGCACCACAGAGCGATTATGAATCTCGCTAATTAATCCCTGGAGTTTAGGTATTATCTCATAAGGCAAGTCAGTGGAAGAAAACTTATGCAAGAACGAACCCTGAATATATTCTGTCAAAAAGCCGTGTTGGGTTTTGGTCAAGACTTTGGGAACGCCTTTTATGCCTTTGAATCGCTGGAGAATAGCGAACTCGTTATTAATCAGAACCTCACCCCAGGTCATTTTGACCCAGAATGGTTTTGAGGAGTAGTCCTTCCAGATAACCCTTTTGCCCTGATAGTCAACCAATTTAATAGTCGGCGTAAGGATTGATTTATCTTTGATGACCTCAATAAGCTCCAAATTCATCTTGTATAGATGCGTTTATTCTCTCAATGAAATCCGCTGATAGTCGCTGGGGCTTCATCTGATTATTTACCATCGCAATCTTGGTTTTACCAGTCACTAAAAGTTTATCACGATGTCCATCTGGATAAACTTTATAACCGAATGTAATCGTTGCATTAGATGTTTCTTGTACAAAGGCATCAACTATAAGTGTATCGCCATATCTGGCTGGTGCTAAATAAGAGACTTCAGCATACACTACGACAAAAATAATTTCTTCTTTAACCATTTTGGCAGGGTCAATACCGCGCTGGAGCATATATTCGGTTCTGGCTCGCTCAAAATATTTCAAGTAATTAGAATGATAAACCACACCACCTGCATCTGTATCCTCATAATAGATTTTTACTTTCATCTTATATATCCTATATATGATAGTTGCCTGTATTGTTCGTTATAGTCAATGCCGTAGCCGACTACAAACTTATCAGGAACCACAAATCCACAATAGTCAATTTTTATAGGTATAATACGTCTGGCTTTTTTATCAAGAAGAGTGCATATTTTCATCCGTCTGGGCTTTCGTTTGTTTAACTCTTTTATCAGATAATTAATAGTAAATCCACTATCTATTATATCTTCAATAATAATTATATCCTTTCCTTTAATAGATATATCCAAATCCATTACGATTTTAATTCGTCCTGAGGATCGGATGGATGCGCCATAAGAAGAAACCCTCATAAAATCACATCTTATAGGAATTGTTAGATGCCTAATCAGGTCAGCGGTGAACACAAACGCTCCATTCAGGATACTAATTAAAAGTGGCTGTTTGTTTTTGTAGTCCGTAGATATTTGTCGAGATAATGTTTTTATCCGTTTCTGTATTAAACGACTGGATAAAAGAACCGGAATTTTCATATCTGGTTATTTCTTAAAGAAATCTTTTATTTTCCCCACCACATATTCCTGCATTGAGTCAGTTAATTCAGGATAAATCGGCAGTGAGAGAACACTCAAAGAAGATTTTTCTGCAATTGGTAAATCGCCTTTTTTGTAGCCAAGGTAAGCAAAGCATTCCTGGAGATGTAAAGGCAGAGGATAATAGACCTCACAACCGATATGATTCTGCTTTAAGAAGGCAATCAGTTTATCCCTTGTTTCTGGAATATTACTATCAAAAACTCTGATTGTATATTGATGGTAAATATGATTACGGTTTGGTTTTGTAATTGGAGTCGCGATATATTTGATGAGTCCTTCTTTTTGGAAAAGGGAATCATAAGACATTGCACGTTTAAGTCGTTCGTTATTCCAGAGGTCAATATATTTTAGTTTCACGCGCAATATCGCGGACTGGATAGCATCTAAACGGCTGTTTAAGCCGATATATTTATGATAATACTTATTTTCTGCGCCGTGAACCCGAAGCATTTTTATCAGCTTAGATAATTTTTCATTATTAGTTGTAATTAAACCGCCATCGCCCCAGCCACCTAAATTCTTGGTCGGATAAAAAGAAAAACAGCCCAAGTCGGCTATTGTTCCTGTCTTTTTTGTCTTATAGACCGCACCGATGGATTGCGCCGCGTCTTCTATTACAAGTATCTGGTATTGCTGCGAAAGAGAAATTATCTCATCCATATCAGCAGATTGACCATAGAGATGAACCGGAATTATTGCTTTCACTTTTTTGTGTTTGTTCAAGGCATTTCTAATCTCAGAAGTGCTAATATTAAAAGTGTCTCTATCTATATCCACAAATACGGGTTTTGCGAATAGACGGGCAATTGCTCCAGCCGTTGCGAAAAATGTGAAAGGAGTCGTAATCACCTCGTCGTCGGGCTTTATACCAATCGCCATTAAAGAAAGCAATAATGCATCAGAACCAGAAGCAACACCAATTGCATATTTTACTGCTAAATAGTTAACCAGTTCATCTTCTAATTGCTCAACGACCGTTCCAAGGACAAAATGCTGGGAAGCAATAACCTCTTCCAAGGCGGTCCCCATCTCCTGCCTGATTGAACGATATTGACTCTTCAAGTCCAAAATAGGCACTTGCATATTTTCAAGAACCCAGCACATAATCCCACCGGGATTATGTGCTGGGTATACTAATTAGGGTCTGCTGAA
>JAGUXD010000061.1 GCA_020062035.1 Candidatus Brocadiia bacterium
AATTATGAACGGCTTATTGTGGAAATCTGGACCAATCGCGCGATTACCCCGGAAATGGCGCTTGTTGAAGCCGCCAAGATTTATCGCAAACATCTTAATCCGCTTGTCCAGTATTTTGAATTGGGCAGAGCACTTCAGGTAGATGATAAGAAAGAAAAGGAAACCCAGAAAAAAGAAGAATATCTTGCTTCGCTTAAGCAAAAACTCTCTCTGCCGGTTACAGAATTAGACCTTGCTACTCGTGCCTCACGATGTTTAAAAAAACAAAAGATTCAAACCATCAAGGAGTTAGTAAGTTACAACGAAACTGACTTACTTAAAATACCCAATTTCGGTAAGACATCTCTTAAAGAAATCAAGAAGAAATTAGCCGACCTGATGGGACTAACCTTAGGAATGGAGTTATCCTCTATTTTAGAGGAAAAGAAAGAAGAATAGCATTATGAGACACTCAAAGAAATGGCGAAAACTCGGCAGGAAAAATGACCACTACACTGCATTAGCAAGAAATTTAACAATCGGTCTTTTTAGACACGAACGGATTTTTACCACAGAAGAAAAAGCCAAAGAATTCAGAAGTTTTGCCGAGCATCTAATCACTTTAGCAAAGACGCCCTCTTTACATCGCTATCGGCTCTGTATTTCACGGTTAGGTGATGAAAACATCACGCAAAAACTATTTAAGAAAATCGCCCCGTTGTTCAATAATAGAGCCGGCGGTTATACAAGAATTATCAAATTAGGTGGCTCACGATTGGAAAAGACCAAAACCCCAGGCAGGTTCTCTCACAACAGACTCGGTGATAACGCTAAACGAGTTATCTGGGAATTGGTGGAAAAAACCAAAGAAAAAACCGAGAAGAAAACTAAAGAAAAAACAAAAAAACAAACAGCCGATACTAAATAACAATGCCTGATTGCATTTTCTGTAAAATAGTCCAGGGGCTCATACCTTCAACCAAACTATTTGAAGACGAGCATTCTATTTGCATCTTTGATGTTAATCCTATTGCAAAGGCGCATTCCCTTTTTATCACCAGAGAACATTATCCTACTCTATTGGATGTGCCAGAAGATAAATTGTCTTATATTGTAGGAAATCTCCAGAGGGTAATCCCTGCTATTCTTAAAGCCACCAATTCCAAGGGCTTTAATGTTATTCAAAACAACCATCGTTGTGCGGGTCAGGTTATCCCTCATCTTCATTTCCATATTATCCCCAGAAGAGAAGACGACGAAGTCCATTTCGGCTGGCATATTCAACCTTATCAAAAAGAAGAAATGACAAAGTTAGCCGAGACAATTAGACAAATTATTTCGTAAATGAACCCTATGAACAAAGAATACGAGAGTCGTTTATCCAAACTTAACAAATTAAACGCTTTGGGTGTTACGACATTCGCCTACGAGTATAGAGAATTTAGCCCTATTCAAACTATCTTGTACTCAGCATCTGACGCGCAGCAAGGTGCGGTTTACCAGACAGCCGGCAGAATTACCGCACTTCGTCTGCACGGTAAAGCCGCATTCATAGACATCAAAGACCAGAATGCTAAAATTCAGGTCTATATCAAAAAGGATAAAATATCAGAAGAACAATATCAGGTCTTTGAATTATTAGACATTGCAGATATCATTGGAGTTAAAGGAGGACTTTTCAGGACTAAAACCGGCGAAATTACTATCCTTGCAGAGAAACTAAAACTGCTCACCAAATCGCTTCTGCCTCTACCTGAAAAATGGCACGGGCTCCAGGATGTCAACATCAGGTATCGCTCTCGCTATCTGGATTTAATCGCTAATCCCGAGGTAAAAAATACCTTTATTGGACGAAGTCACATTATTAAATCCATCCGCGAATATTTAGATAAACAAAATTTTATTGAAGTAGAAACACCAATGATGCATCCGATACCCGGCGGTGCAACCGCAAGACCTTTTATCACTCATCATAATACCCTTGATATGGATTTATATCTCAGGGTTGCACCTGAGTTATATCTTAAACGACTCTTGGTCGGCGGATTAGAGCGGGTCTATGAAATAAACCGTAACTTCAGAAACGAGGGCATCTCTATCCAGCATAACCCGGAATTCACAATGCTTGAGGCATACCAATCTTATGCTGACTATACTGATATGATGAACCTGACCGAAGGTATTATTAGTTATGTTGCCTCTTGCCTGGGTATCGAAAAAATAACCTACGAAAACCAGAAGATTGATTTTGCCACACCATGGCAAAGAAAACCATACTTAAACCTATTTGAAGAATATTGCAAACTTAAATGGAGCGACCGGAAAGAAGTAATCGCAAAAGCAAAATCATTAGAACTCCCCACTGATAACCGGCAATATGAACATATTGCCAATGATTTATTTGAGAAGTTGGTAGAGCCGAACCTGACAGGTCCTATTTTTATTACTGATTATCCATTATCGCTTTGTCCCTTAGCCAAGCGACATCGCAAAGACCCAGATTTAGCCGAGCGGTTTGAATTATTCATCGCCAGAATGGAAATAGCCAATGCCTTTAGCGAACTCAATAATCCGCTTGAACAAAAAGCACGTTTTGAAGAGCAACTCAAGAACAAAGCGGACGGAATGATTTCTCTTGATGATGACTATATCAATGCGTTATTACACGGAATGCCTCCGGCCGGCGGGCTTGGTATCGGTATTGACCGACTTATAATGATACTCACCAATCAACCTTCAATTCGTGATGTAATCCTTTTTCCTACTTTGCGGAATCAGTAGCGGAAAGTGCGGCACCGAGTGCCCCTGTAAACTGCGCCCATTCCGGCACAAGAATCTCCTTATGAAAATACTCCTTTAATAAGTCCGAAATCACATCATTATAAGCAATGACACCGCCGGTTAGAGCGACCTCGCCTTCTAAAGAATCCATCTCAATAATCCGCTTGACAACTGATAGAAAAACGCCTCTCACAATATCCTCTTTATTTTTACACTCGCGGATCCTTGTCAATATCTCGGTAGCGCTAAAAACCGTGCAATAACTACCCAACTCAACTGCTTTTGAAGAGACCTTTGCTAAAGAATTAAGTTCACTTAAGGGAATATCCATTTTGTAAGCAATCTCTTCCAGAAATGCCCCTGTGCCCGCGGCGCATTTACGGTTCATCTTGAAATTTACCAGATGTCCCTGCTTATCCATCTTGATTACTTTATTATCCTGAGCGCCGATATCAATGATAGTCATCGCACGCGGGAAATAAAAATATACACCCCTGCAATGTGCCGAAATCTCGGTAATATTCTTGTTCGCAAAAGGAATCGTGTCTCTACCAAAACCCGTAGCAACCACCCTGCTCAAGCCGGATGCGATTTTATTCCTTGCTTCATCAATCGCTGACTTACTTGCGGAAACCAAATCAATACCGGACCGACAAATCTCTTTAGAGATAATTTCTTTGTTATCGTTTATGATTACCACCTTTACAGCAGAAGCACCGACATCAACCCCGGCAAAATATTCCATATCTTAACAATATAAAACTGCCCTGCTAAATACAATAAAAAACGACACTTTCCGATAACAGATTTCACGGATTTAGAGCATAGGG
>JAGUXD010000040.1 GCA_020062035.1 Candidatus Brocadiia bacterium
AAATAGCAAGATATTTGATAGAAAATTCCATCCGTAGTAAAAAGTTGGTTTTTGTACCCCATCACCCCCTTTCTCTGTCCTGATGTAACATCGGGATTCATTACGTTGGTTTTGCCAGTATGACGTAAGAGCAATGAGGAATTATAACACAAATTGTTACCTAACTCAAGGACTTTTTGGACAGCCTGAATTATTGAAAATGATTTGTCAAGGGGAAAACGCAATAATTTCGCAAAAATATTATTCACCGCAGAGGCGCAGGGTGTTAAATGACTAATGACTAAATCTAAATGACCCCGTTGAAGCGGGAAATGATAAAATTTCCGCCTTCGTGCTCTTTGTGCCTTTGTGGTTATCTTTCTTGAAACTTTCTAATATAAATATATAATCAAGAATTATGAAACTGAAGATACGAAATGGATTGGTGGTTACTTCTTCTGAGACCTTCAAGGCAGATATAGGTATAGAAGATGGAATTATCACTAAAATAGAACGCAAGGCCCAATCTGCCTCTGCTGATTCGTTGCCTGAATTCCAGGCTGATGAAGTAATAGATGCAGATGGTAAATATGTCCTGCCGGGTGGCGTGGATGTGCATACGCATCTTGATATGCCTTTCGGCGGAACGGTTACCGCTGATAACTTTTATACCGGCACTGTTGCCGGTGCCTGCGGTGGCACAACCACCATCATTGATTTTGCTATCCAGAATAAAGGGGAAACTCTTAAGACTGTTCTGGAGAACTGGCACCAGAAGGCAAAAAACATTTCAGTTGTTGATTATTCATTCCATATCGCAATTACAGACCTTAATGAAGGTGTCCTATCTGAAATCCCTCGAATAATTAATGAAGGTATTACCTCATTCAAACTCTTTATGGCATACAAAGGCAGTTTAATGACAGCCTCGGAAAATATTTCAAGGGTTCTGGCAGAATCATCACGGTTGGGTTTTTTGACGATGCTCCATTGCGAGGACGGCGATAAGATTGATGAGTTAATCAAAGATTTTTTATTTTCTGGCAACACAAATCCATTATATCATTCCTTATCAAGACCGGCGGAACTGGAAGAAAAGGCAGTGTCTGATGCGCTCAAATTGCAGGAACAAACAAAAGGCAATCTTTATATCGTGCATCTGAGTTCTGAAGGTGCCCTGAAGCAAATCAGAAAACATAAAGGCCGGGTCCTGACCGAGACATGTCCGCAATATCTGGTTCTCTCTATTGATAAATACACGGAGAAACCTGATAAGCAGGTCAGGGAAAGAAATCGTTTTTTATGCGGTATCCCCGATGATTTTGAAGGAGCCAAATATGTAATGTCTCCTCCGCTGAGAGGAAAACACCATCTCAACGCACTCTGGGAAGGGATTAAAGATAACACAATCAGTATTGTTTCAACAGACCATTGTGCCTTTAATTTCTATGGACAGAAGACCCTGGGGCTGGGTGATTTCTCCAAAATACCCAGCGGCATACCGGGCATAGAGACAAGGTTATTTCTTCTGTATAACGAAGGCGTTATGGGAAAACTAATTACGATAAATAAATTAGTTGATGTGTTTGCAACTGTGCCGGCCAAGACCTTCGGGCTTTATCCGAAAAAGGGAGAGATTGCCATCGGCGCTGATGCGGATATCGTTATCTTTAATCAGGATAAGAAATTAGTAATCAAAAGCATTCGGCTCCATCAGGATGTTGATTATTGTCCTTTTGAAGGGTATCGGGGAAAAGGCGGAATCTCTTATGTAATCTCGCGAGGCGAGATTATTGTCAGGGACCGTGCCTTTTCAGGTAAAAAAGGGCGGGGTAAATTCCTGAGCCGTAGAACTTATCAGGTAGGGTCTGGAGTATAAAGTTATGTTTACCGGCATCGTTCAGAATATAGGTTCGGTCGTCAAAATTGTCAGGAACAAAGAACTTTTACAAATCACTATAAGGAGCGGTTTATTCTCTGGACTAGTGAAGACAGGTGATAGTATAGCGCTAAATGGGGTTTGTCTTACGGTTACCTCATCCGCCGGTTCTAAATCCCGCAGATGCGGGATGCCCGCTCCGACGAGGCGGAGACGAGGCGAGGAAAAGGAAAAGTATTATTTGACCCCAAAGAACCTTGTTAGTTTTGATGTGATGCCAGAAACTATTCGCAGGACAACACTCGGAAAACTTAAAGTAAAAGATAAAGTAAATATAGAGCCATCGCTTCGGGTTGGTGAGACATTGTCAGGCCATTTTGTTCAGGGGCATATTGATACAGTGGGCGTGATTTCTGAGATAAATAAGAAGGGTGCTGACTATCTGATGCGAATTCAAGTCCCTTCACCAGCCCCTCTCATAGAAAAAGGTTCTGTTGCGGTTGATGGCGTGAGTTTAACTGTGATAGATATAAAATATAACACCTTTTCCGTAGAGCTTATTCCTTTCACTTTAATGCATACCACACTTGGGACAAAGAAGGTATCTGATTCGGTCAATATAGAGTTTGATATAATCGGCAAATGGGTAAAAAAACTCTTATCAGGTAAAGAAACAGCGAGGTATTCTGATGATGGATTTTGAGCCACGATACGATGCCTGCCCCGTTATCCCGACAGAATTCGTCGGGATTAACGGGGCCTTGTTTTGCTACTGCCTGTCCTGAGAGGTGATATTTATCTCATTACTGTACTCTTGCGAAAATAGTTTTAAGAAGCCAGTGCTAACCTCTCATAAATCTGTGTTGCTTCTCATACAAAAAAAGGGGTTATCCAGTCCTTATTTCAGATAAAAAGGGCCCAAATGAAGGTGTTCAATTTATCAATTTTTCCAGTAATTTCCTGACTTTCTTAACTCCTTATATATCAATGGGTTATAAAACTGAACACCTTCATATGCTGATTTTAGTTGATATAACTCCTTATATATCAAGGGTTTATAAACGAAGGT
>JAGUXD010000047.1 GCA_020062035.1 Candidatus Brocadiia bacterium
AAGTATCTGTTCAAATAGTTCAACAGTTCAAGGAGTTCAAAATGACACCTTAAAGTCTTTGAACACCTTAAACTCCTTAAACTTTATCTGATTTTCCCCACAGATTAACCCTCGGCTCTGTCCCTTTAATCAACCGTTTGATGTTGGGAATATGTTTGATGATAACTAATATGGATGCCACAATACAAATGCCCATTACAGGTATAGTAAAATGCATTTCCCACATGCAAGGGAAATTATATTGACTCTGCCACCAGAAAACTATGGGTAATGCGATAGCCGCCATAATTGAGGCAAAAGAGACATAACGTAATAACAGAAAGAATATCAGCCAAATAAGTAATACTATAGGAATCACTGGTAGAAATTGCGTGATTGCTAAAAAGACACCTAATGCAGTTGCTACTCCTTTGCCTCCCCTAAAACGAATATATACAGGGAAGAGATGCCCAAGAATTAATCCTAGACCTATGGCGATTGCGCTTTCCGTAACAGGAAAATAAACACTACTAAAATCAATGTCAGGATGTCTTGGTGGTATCTTGTACATTACCTGTGGAGAAAACGTAAGATTGCTAAGAATATAAAATGTCGGAACAAATCCTTTAGCGACATCCAGTATAAAGCATAAAATCCCCCAAGGCATACCCAAAAACCTTGCTACATTAGTTGCTCCAATATTCCCGCTACCAACCGTGCGGACATCTATACCCTTCACGAGTTTAACTATTATATATCCAAACGGTATGGAACCAATCAGGTATCCAACAATCGCACAAACTAAATAATAAATCATTTTGTTGTAATCTGTGTTTATCTATGGTTTCAAAAAGCCCTATCAATCATCTCGCAGATAATATGACCGACAGTAATATGGCATTCCTGGATACGGGCAGAGATGTCAGACGGCGCAGAGAAGCACAAATCCACAGATGCCTTTAGTTTATTCTTCTTATTACCTGTAAATCCGATAGTAAAAGCACTTCTCCGACAAGCCAACCGAACTGCTTTGATGACATTAGGTGAGTTGCCACTGGTAGATAAAGCAATTACCACATCACCTTTATTTACCAATGCTTCTACCTGACGGGAGAATACATTCTCAAACCCATAGTCATTGGCAATAGAAGTAAGATTAGAGGTATTAGTAGTAAGGGCAATAGCAGGCAACGCCCGGCGATTGTGACGGCTAAAACAACCCACTATCTCTGCGGCAATATGCTGGGCGTCTGCAGCGCTTCCTCCATTCCCGAATAATACAATCTTATTACCCTTCTTAAGCACGTTAATAACCTCTCCGGCTATTTTGGTAATTACTTTTACTTGATTAAGCATCAGATATTTGGTCTCTGCTGATTTTATCAGCAATCTGGTAATCTTATTGGATATATTTTTCATACAACCTCTTTTCTTCTTTTATATATGAATGACATAAATCTCTACTGAAGTCAATCAGATTAAAGCAAAATCTCTTGTAGTAACCAAGCACATAATTTATTGTATGGAATTTCAATGTCCTCTCTATCAAGAGGGGATTTAGGGGTGTGTGGCCCCATGCTCCCAACGAGAGCAGGATTTTTCTTGACAATACATTGGCAGAATTTATAATCCTTTTCCAAAAGAAATGTATGAAAAATATCATTATTTATATTGTTGTTATAATTATATCCATTATCCTATTAAGTTGTTCTTCTGTTAAAAAGATATCCAAGGTAATTGATGATGACACTGATTTAATCGGTTATATGCTCAATACCCGTGGTCTAAGCAGAGAAACTGCGCGTCTGGAACCAGAAACACTGGGTACACTATCTTCCCAACAACGACTGCTTCAGCCGCATTTCCTGCGGTACTGGAAAAATCCCTACGAGTTTCCTAAATTTGTCTATGGAATTCTCAAAAACCAGGAAAAACACTGTGCGGATAAGGAAAAAGGCATATTTGAATTATTTGGCTTGTCGCAGGTTCGCAACGACTACAAGGCGGCTTTCATGTTTGACTTCGTCCCTTCTTTACAACCTGACCAAGATACCCCCTGTGCCCAAGGTGCTGGCATACTTGGATACGGATTTCTGATTGACAATGCCGGAGACGATACATTCACTGAAGTGAACAATGCAGAACTTAAGCACTTTTTTAGCACTGAAAAAAAGGTCAAAAACCCCCTTAAGTTCAGGGTTCGAGGTTTCGTATGAAAGTATTGTCTTATTTGTTTGCCCTTATCTGTTTAATCGCGACCTTACTCGGACCCTGGCTGAATTGTCAAACACCCGGTGATGTCGGACACCAGCCACAGATTACAGCGAAGCGTCAGATTAAATCAGAGAAACCGCTACCGTTACCTATTACCAAACACCAGATTATCGCAGAATTGGACCCGGTAAACCACTATATTAATGTAAAGGATACTATGGATGTAGTGGTAGAAAAAGTGTCTTCCTCTGGAGACACTTCTTTCTATTTTGCCCTACACCCTGCTACGGAACTGAAATCACTTACCCTGCAGGACAAACCGCTTAAGTTTAATAAAGGTCAATCAGAGGGTCTGCAGGAATATACATTCAAACTACCGGTCCCACCCACTAAAACACCAGTTCGGTTCACTCTAATCTGTACCTATGAGGGCAGGATTTTTGATAAGCCCGCTGATGAAAAGACACTCGGCTTTCTGACCGGCGGTGCGACCTCTGGCATCATCTCAGAACAAGGCGTGTATCTCCATCACGGAACCGGCTGGTATCCAAGAACTTCCTTAAGCCCGATGATCCTCTTTGATGTCTCCACCATCACACCTCTGGGCTGGGAAGTGGTCGGACAGGATGAGTTAAAAGAACGCACTGTGATTAATGGCAAAATCAAGACCATCTGGACGAGCCAGATTCCTTTTGATTCCTATTCTCTTGTTGCTGGTAAATGGCTCATCACAGAAGAAATATTTAATGACATCCGCATCGCAACATATTTTTCTGAGGATACTCAATCACTTGCCAAAGACTATCTGGAAGCCACCAAAGAATTCCTGACAGTGTTTACTCAGTTTCTTACACCATATCCCTACAAATCGTTTTCTATAGTAGAGAACTTTTTTACCACGGGTTATGGTATGCCGTCATATACACTTCTTGGCAAGGATGTGATTATGCGCAAACACATCCACGAAGGCGGACTCGGACACGAGATTATGCACTGCTGGTGGGGTAATTATGTGAATGTGGATGAGACCCGTGGTAACTGGTGTGAAGGTCTAACAACTTATTGTTCCAATTATTACTATTTAGAATTAAAGCCCGCCAAAGGCGGATCCGCCTCTGGCGGAAAAACGGCTCAAGATGCCCTTAATTACCGACGAATAAACTGCTTGAAGTTTTCTGCCTTTATTAACGAGTCAAACGATTATCCGGTCAGGCAATTTGTAGGCAAACAGGCGGAAATAGATAACGAAATCGGCTATGGCAAACCAGCCGCAATCTTTCATATGTTAAGGCAGATGCTTACAGATAAAGTGTTCTTTGATGGCTTGCGATTGGTCATCAAGGAAAAGGGCGCTAATAAAGCAACCTGGGATGATTTCCAGTCCGCCTTTGAGAAGATTTCAGGCCAAAAACTCCAGTGGTTCTTTGACCAGTGGCTGGACAGGACCGGCATACCTGACCTCTCGCTGGAAAACGTCACCCTAAGTTCCGAGGGAGACAAACAAACTATCTATTTTACCATCAAGCAAAATATTCTTGTGCCTTTTAAACTCTTTCTGCCTGTAGTAATCACCACAGATAAAGAAAGAAAGGAAAAGGTTATAGAAGTATCTAACATCGTGGAACCCAAAACCATAGAGGTAGGCGCAGGCAGGGTTATTTCAATTGCCATTGACCCGGAATATCATGTGTTCCGTCGGCTCAAGGGTAGAGAACTCTGGCCCTGTTTAGGTGCAACATTAGGCGACAGAGACCTTTTGATTGTTTATCCAAGTGCCGGAAACAGCGAGGAGAAAACACTCTATAAAAAAGTCGCTGAGCGCGTCAGTGCAATCCAGAAAACGCCAATGAAGGCAGATAACAAGCTCACTCAACAAGACCTGAATAACAATTCGCTTCTTATATTGGGGCATCCGGCAATAAATCTTCTCTCGTCGCAATTAATAAATAACGCAAGATTTAAGCCGGTAAATTTTTATCTTACAAGAGATGGATTTAGTGTGAATAATATGACCTATCAATCTCCCAATCAGGCGATTCTTGCTTCATTCTGGAATCCATATAATGACAAAAAATATCTTACTCTCTTCATCGGCTTGTCTAAAGAGGCCGTAGAACGACCTTCACGGATTATCTTTTTCTACCGCTGGGAGCAGTATGTGCTCTTTGAACAAGGACAGATGATAAAGAAGGGCGATTTTACTCCACCTTTTAATGCATTAGAATATCAGTTCATTGATGGGGGAAGAGAGTCAGCAAAACCAGAAATAAAGAAATCACTTCGTCTGGCGAATATCAAGCGATATTATGATTATCTATCTTCGGCAGCATTAGCCGGCAGGGCCGCGGGAACTGAAGGCGATAGATCAGCCGCTGATTACATCGCTTCTCACTTCAAGAAATACCGCCTTGTCCCCGGCGGTGATAATAATTCCTACCTTCAGAACTTTAATGTCAGGATACAGGAACTGGACAGTAAGAATCCGTTCGTAATAAAATTACTTGATAAAATAGAAAGAGAAGGCATTACGGAGTCGCAACGGAGTCTCAGTGGGGCGGAGAATTACTGCCGAACCTACAATGTCGTAGGTATTCTTAAAGGCACGACAGAGGAGGAAGTGATTGTGGGCGCACATTATGACCATCTCGGCATTGGCTCAGATGGCAAACACTTTCCCGGCGCTAACGATAATGCCTCGGGAGTCGCTGGCTTACTGGCACTGGCTGAACGTCTTACTGAATCAGGAATTAAACCCAAACGTAATATCATCTTTGTTGCCTTCGGTGCTGAAGAATTGGGGCTTCTTGGCTCAAGATATTACGCTACAACCAGAACCGACCCGCTCAAGACAATTGCGATGTTCAATATGGATATGCTTGGTAGAGGTAGTCCCGAAGAACTCTATGTAATAGGTGTCTTAAGAAACCCTGAATTATACGAGATGGTCAAAAAGACAAATGCCCAATCAGGATTCACCCCGTTAGAAACCTCGTCTCTAACGGGGCTTACACTTAAGGATAATATTGAGTTTGCCTTTAACTTCGGCTCTGACCATTATCCTTTCCATCAAGCAAAAATTCCATCTCTCAATTTCACCTCCAGTAGATTTCCAGAAGAACATACAGTAAATGATACACCGGACAAAATTAACCCTGAAAAGATTGACAGAATCATAGATCTTATTTATAATTCTGTGTTACAAATAATCGGGTCGGACATCAGATTTCCGGTTCCCAAGGATGTGGATGTTCCTTTCCCATCAATGGACAAGAAACATCATTGAGAAAAGATTACTAACCACAAATACTGATAAAAGTTAAAAGCACCAGAATGGAAAATAGAATAGCCGATATGAAATCCAAAATGCCGATGTATTTAATGGTAACTTTCTTGGGCATTGTGTTTGCTTGGGCATGGTATGATATGCTTTCTAAACTTAAGCCAGATATAATATCCCACGGGGACAGTCTGCGGATTGTTTATAATCATATTAAAGAAGAAGATGTCGGATATCCGTATAGATTTTTCATCACCGTCTCGACTTCTAAAATAGCAAAAGACAGTGTTAAGTTATACTGGTTAGATGGCAATAATTTCAAAGATAGGTATCCGAACCTACAGAAAACCGATTTTAATACCGCAATAATGAGTTCTGCTGAAAAGGGCGGTTTTTATGCTCATTCCTTACCTGCATTAGAAAAAGCCGGGCAATATTATTTCTTCATGGAAATCAGCGATAGCCAGAATAACCTTATCACGACAATGCCCGAAAATGCAATGGAGAAAAAGAACTTTTATAGAGTAACCTATAAACAAGACCCAACCAAATGGGTATTGTTAATCCATATCTTCTTGATGCTCGTGGCATTATTCTTTTTAATTCACGCATTCTATTTTGCCTTTGATTACCTCTGGAATAAAACAGCCCAGAATATTGGTAAAACAGTTTCTTGTATCTTTTGGGGATTAGTTTGTTATGGTATCTCAGGATTTCCTTTAGGGTTCTGGATGGCGTATGAGAAATATGGTATTGTCTGGAATGGATTTCCAGTTGGAAACGATGTTACAGATAATAAAACACTGTTTAATTTCGTATATTGGTTTATTATCCTTGCTCTGAAGAAGAGAAATATTATCGGTAACAAAACATTTGCATGGCTGACTATTTTAGGCGGGGTTCTGACAATAGTTATTAGGTTTGCGATTTCACACGAAGTTAAATAAAAGGATATGGAAAATAAAAAGTCATTCTCCACATTGCCCCTTTATATAACGATTATTATCGGTCTAATAATCGGACTTCTTTACTCTTTACGAGCATTAGCAATGGCAACAAGCCGGCACAGGACCCAGGATGTCGGTCCATACAAAATAGAGTTGCTCAGCCGAGGGGAACAGACCGAGGGAACACCGTCAAGAATAAATCTAATTGTAACCGCTGAAAGCAAACCAGAGGAAATAAAACTTTTCTATTATGCACTCAATAAAGAAGAAGCAAGACCGGTTTTGGTTCACAAGGTTCAACCGCCTAAAAAAGAGTTCCTTCAAATATCAATGTTACCGGCAGGCGACACCGGTTTTTATACTGCAGTATTACCACCTCTCAAGATGGCCGAGCAATATTATTATTATATTGCTGTCTCTGACCAGCTGGGACAGTATCTCTCTTATCCTTCGGATAAAAAGTTATTAAAAATTACCTATCGAGGGACAGGGGTCCTCTGGGTAACGGTTCTGCATATCG
>JAGUXD010000174.1 GCA_020062035.1 Candidatus Brocadiia bacterium
ATTTGTCCCTATATCACTGAGAGAGGTATGGCTCTGGGTGATAATATCTGCTATATTAGAGATGGTCTTGTCTATCTGTGCCCAGGTATAGTCATTAGAGGCGGCAGTTACTGCACCTGTCCTGCCGAATACAGAAGACACTGGCGCTGAAGGCAGCACAGACCAGGTCTGGTCGCCCCTTAAGAACTTGGTATTATCCGCAAGACCAGTACCTAATTGGGTTGTTATGACCAGGGCGTTTGAACCAAGCCCGGCATAGCCATTAGCCGCGCCTTTATTAGCGGTCTGCTCGTGTCCTGAATGCGGCGCCGAAGCGGATATATGCGTATCTATTTGTGCGTGAGTATTTGTCCCTATATCACTCAGAGAGGTATGGCTTTTCGTGGTGATATCTGCTATATTAGAAGTGGTCTTGTCTATCTGTGCCCAGGTGTAGTCATTAGAGGCGGCAGTTACTGCACCTGTCCTGCCGAATATGGAACTAACAGTACTCACCCAGGATAATGTGCCAGCGCCGTCAGTACGTAGGACATAGCCATCTGTGCCGTAATTCAATGGCAGGGTATAGATGTAGTTATTGCTTAATGTCGGTGCCTTAAAGCCAGTGTAATAAGTGCCGGTAACGAGACGGAGTTCTCCCTTGGAATTGACCCTGAAGACGGTCTGGGCGGATGAGTTCTGGATGGCGAAATTACTCACACCTCCGTTATCAGTAAGTTTTATCTTGACATCATCAGCGGCATAAAGCACCGCAGAGACGTAGAGAACGCAGAGAATTATAATCCCTGTATCCCATATCCCATATCTTGCATCCCGTCCCGTATCCTGTGTTCTGCCTTTTACCAATGTTTTGTTTTTCATAACTCACACTCCTTTTTTAGGTTGAAATATTAAAAAATAAAATATACAAAAAATTATCATTCTTGTCAAGAAAATTATTCACCGCAGAGACGCAGAGAACGTAGAGAATAAAATCCCGCCCAGGCAGGATAAGGAAACCAAGAGACCAACGCCGACGTTACGTCTGGGCTCTGTGAGTCTGCGGTGTACTTTCCTATATCGTAAAAAAATACAATAAAATATTGACATCCTGGTTTTTAATAGTGAACTACTTGAGAGTTGGGGGTGTAGCTCAGTTGGGAGAGCGTGTGAATGGCATTCACAAGGTCAGGGGTTCGAACCCCCTCACCTCCACCATCCCGAATGCCTTCGGGCGCGGAGCGGGGTTGTAAATATGACTATAATTGATACTCACGCTCATCTTGATTTCCCGGAGTTTGCTGGTGATTTGGATGAGGTTCTGAAACGCGCTAAAGAAAATAATATCGCTTTTATCATCACTGTCGGAACTAATCTAAAATCATCACTCCGGGCAGTTGAACTGGCAGGAAAATATCCGCAGGTCTATGCGAGTGTCGGTCTACATCCGCATGAGGCGGATAATATCACAGGGAACGATTGGAAGGAATTTACAAAATTGGTGAGTAATGATAAAGTTGTGGCAATCGGCGAGACCGGGCTTGATTTCCATAAAAAACCCGACGCTCGGGTGTTTGATAAGGCACAGGAAAAGGCATTTATCAGACAACTCATCCTGTCCATTGAACATAATAAGCCGCTGATAATCCACGACCGCGAGGCACATTCAGAATGTCTCTCTATATTGAGAAGGTTAATAGGAAGTGAGATAAGGGGTGTGGCTCATTGTTTCTCAGCGGATAAAGAGGTTGCCAGAGAATACCTGAATTTAGGGATGTTCATCTCGGTTGCTGGTCCGATTACCTATCCGAATGCGAACCAGTTAAGAGAGACAGTAAAAGATACCATTCCAGTAGAGAGATTATTATTAGAAACAGATTGTCCATTTCTGGCACCGCAGTCAAAAAGGGGTGAACGTAATGAGCCCGCTTATCTGGTCTATCATTTAGAGGAATTATCTAAACTGTATGGGTTATCTACTGAGGATGTTGCCAGAATAACATCAGTGAATGCTAAACGGCTTTTCGGGATAGAGAGCGCTCATCTGTGGTCAGATAGTTCTGACGCGATTGCCTATGCGATTCGTAATTCATTATACCTTAATATTACTAACCGCTGCACCTCTAAATGTTATTTTTGCGTGACTCGTTTCAGTGATTATGTTAAAGGACATAATCTTCGTCTGTCAAAAGAGCCATCTTTAGATGAGATTATCTCTGCGATACCAGAAGATGTCCAAACACGATATAAAGAAGTGGTGTTCTGTGGTTATGGTGAGCCGACCCTGCGATTGGATATTATCAAAGAGGTCTCTCGGTATTTGAAGAAAAAAGAGATGAAAGTCCGACTTAATACCAATGGACATGCGAACCTGATTGCAAACCGCTCGGTTAGTCCTGAACTTAAGGGATTATTAGATAGCGTTTCGGTAAGCGTTAACGCCTTAGGTCCAGAGGAGTATCAAAAGACCTGCCAGCCACAATTTGGTGCGAAAACATTTGACAAAGTTCTTGAATTTATTAAAGAAGTAAAAATGTCTGTGCCTTATGTGGAAATAACGACCGTATTGCGACCAGGGATTGATGTGAAACAATTCCAGAAATTCGCCCAGGATTTTGGAGTGGATTTCAGGGCAAGAATTTATAATGAAGTAGGCTAATAGGTTGATAAACCTTATTAACTAAATATAAGGAGGTATTTACGTCAGAAAAAGGATATTGCGTGAAATGCAAGACCACGAAGGAAATCAAGGATGCCAAAGAGGTAACGATGAAAAATAAAAGAAGGGCGGTGAAAGGCAACTGTCCTACCTGTGGCACGGGAATGTATAAGATTCTTGGGAAGAAGTAGCGAGGAGATTTTTATGGCACATAAAAAAGGCGGGGGTTCGTCAAAGAATAACAGAGATAGTAAGTCAAAAAGAAGGGGTGTAAAATGTTTTGGTGGCGAACAGGTAAAAGCCGGTGCGATTTTAGTGCGTCAGTGCGGAACGGTCTTTAAGCCGGGCTTTAATGTCTCAATTGGCAGGGATAACACCCTTTTTGCCCTTAAAAGAGGCATCGTAAGGTTCCTCGGCGGAAATCGGATAAGTGTTGTCTCGCAGACATAATAATTTATGATAGAACTGACTTTAACCTTTGAGCGAAGACCCGTAAATACTTTTAAGTTGGATAAGGATATAATTTTAATCGGCAGGGACCCGACCTGTGATGTGCGCATAGATAATGTCGGCATTTCACGACATCACGCCCGTATTGAAAAACAGGGTGGTATTTATTCGCTCACTGATTTGGATAGTAGCAACGGCACCTTTGTGCGTGGACAGAAGATTACTCAATATAACCTCAATAACGGTGATGAAATCAATATCTGGAATTTCTCTATCTTTTTCAGAATACCGGAGGCGGAGCAGGTAAAGGCACCTGAGACAACACCTCAAAAAATAGATATTGATGCGACCATTGCCATAGACCGTAAGCAATTAGAACTAAAGCAAAAAGAACGTGGCTCGGCGCTGGTAGCACATTTAGGTTACACTGACCCCCAAAAAAGAGAACAGAACTATTCTATAATGAAGACCACAACCTTTTTTGGTAAAGGCCCAAAATGTGATTTCCAGATAGGCGGATTTTTTATCCAGCATCGTCATTGCGCTATTATCAGAGATGAGATAGGGTTTAGATTTATTAATTTTGGTAATCGTTCAAGAGGCACGGTCAATAGGCAAGAAGTGGACGATTATCGGCTGAAGAATGGTGATGTGATAAAAATAGCCGACAGGACATTTAAGTTTAATGAAGGAATCATCTCAAAATAATCATCGCCTCGGTCATGACAAATATTTCCATCAGAGAAAGCAAATGGTTCAAACACAAATTGTCAGCCGTGGTGTCAAAGACCAGAGGGTTATTCAGGCATTTCTAAAGATTCCCAGACATCTTTTCGTGGGAGAAGAGTTAGTAAATCAAGCATATGATGATAATCCATTGCCAATTGGATTAGGGCAGACGATTTCCCAGCCATATATGGTGGCTTATATGTTAGAGCATTTGAAAATAGAAAGCCATCATAAAGTGCTGGAGATAGGAACCGGCTCTGGCTATCAAACAGCACTGCTTTGCGAATTATCTAAAGAGGTTTATACAGTAGAAAGATTATCTCAACTTTCCCTTGAGGCAAAAGAAAGATTAACAAGATTAGGTTACAGTTCAATTCGTTATAAAAGGGAGGATGGGACATTGGGCTGGGACGAGTTCGCACCATATGAACGTATTATTATCAGTGCTTCTTCGCCTCAAACTCCGCCTACTCTTATCAAACAGCTTTCTGATGATAATGGTATTCTTTTATGCCCGGAAGGTAATGAATATTTTCAGGAAGTTGTGAGAACGATAAAGAGCCACGGTAGAATCCAGAAGGATAATTTGGGCTCCTGCGTATTTGTCAAACTCCTTGGAAAAGAAGGATGGGAACAGTGATAACAAAAAACAAGACCGTATCTATCCTGTTTTATTTACTATCCATAGTGTTATCTTCCTGTATTTCTTCTTACCAACAGGCGCAAGAATATTTTTATAGAGGAAATCAATCATATCTTAACAATCATTATGAACATACGCTCTGGCAATACTGTCATTCTTTGCGGCAATTTGATATGCAGGACCCAACATCACCTTTTGTTCGTTCATTTAAGGCAAAGGTCTACTATCGTTTTTACCTTATGGATGCCAATAGGACATATCAGGAATCTGGTGATGAGACTAAAGTGAAATGTTCTGATTTTGCGAATGTTTTGGATACCACTGACAAAGCAGATTTTCTTAAATTAGCATTTAGTGAAATTAAAGAAGTCAAGGGAACAGACCTAAAAACAGTAAATGATGATTTTCTAATTATCTACAGGGATTTGATAGTCGCTGACTGGTTCTTAAACCAGGCAGAAAAGGTATCTACGGATATTCAAGTAGAAAGGATTCCTTCGGATTTCATAAAGGACATTAATTCTTTTGCGTATTATGAAATAGCCAAATCATCATACCTTTCCGGTTTACAATCTCTTATGAGTGCCAGGCAATTCTTATCCGATAATGAAAAATTAGAGGTAGGGACTCTGCGTAAAACAGCGTCTAATGGGTTGAAAAATATTTATTATCTGCTTTTTAGCCTGACTGCTAAATTAGATACCATAGAATTTAAGCGTCTGAATGAGCATTATTCTAAAGCGAAAGATAAAATAGAAGAAAATATTTCCGAGCATCCGCGGGATGACTTTTATAGAAACAGCATAGTTTTTGATAGTGAATTCCATATTAATGAGGCGCGTTCCAGAATGGATTCTGCAATAGAGATGTTTATTACGGACAAGATTGATAAAGCCGAGGGTTTGTTATTACAGGCATTAATAAACACTATTTATGCTAAAGAGTTCCCAACAAATATTTCTCAAAAAGATAAGAATTTGATAGACATCATTCAAACAGATATTTATTCTAATCTCTATCGGCTTTATAGCCAAAGTATGCAGTATAGAAAAGATGAAAGATAATGGTCATCACGGATTAGTGTGGGTAAATAATGGGAAATAATCTCCATTATGTTCCTGCTTATAGCAAAAATGCAAGACAAGATTTGTGGATATTGAATTGGATAAATAGAGAGCGACCTTTATGCCTGCCCGCTTCTGTCTTATCCCCAGATGTATAACATCCGGGGATTTTCCAGGATGCAGTTTTTAACCACATCAAAACATTCTATTATGCAAGATAAAAATCCCGGGGTGATGGATGATAGCGTTTTAGTTGAGCAGATTCTTAAGGGCGATACAAAGGCATTTGGTGAGTTGGTAAACAGATACTGGGCAATGGCGTTTCATCTTTGTTATCAATGGACCCGAAACAAACAAGATGCAGAAGAAATAACCCAGGACGCCTTTGTCAAGGTGCATAAATATCTTAAGCGACTAAAAAATAAGACCCAATTCGCTAGGTGGTTCTATCAACTTGTTTTACAGTTAATTCACGAGAATTATCGCTCGCGAAAGTCCCATAAAACACTACCTTTAGAAGAGAAAATAACAGGTGCGTCTAATAGTGAATTAGATGAATTAGATAAATTAGCGATTTATGATATGCTCAATTTATTATCTGACAAGGAGCGTCTGGTTCTTACCTTGCGGTTTTACAGGGGTCTTTCGTGTGATGAAATTGCTCAACACCTGAACGAGCCGATTGGCACAATCACCAGTCGTCTCTTTCGGGCTTATGAAAAACTAAGGGAGAAACTGAAATGAACTGTAATAAGAGTAAAACAGAAATACAGAAAAGTATTGCCCACAGAATCACTCTATCCGAAGAACTCAAAGAGCATTTGAATTTATGTTCAGAATGCAGTTCTTTTTATCAGGAAGAATTGGTATTCACCAGAAAACTTACTGAAAAGTTTCAGGGGCTTATCATATCAACGCCTCAGATAGAAAAAATGATAGGTTTTGCTAAAAGACCGGCTCGTCTAAAATGGGTCTTTGCGGTCTCTTCAGTTGCCCTTATTATCATCTCTATCATTCTAATGACCATCTATAAAACATTCCCTCAAGAAGAGCGGATAAACCGCAGGAAATTAACGCTCTCGGATGGTTCTTTTATCATTGCCTCGCCTTCTTGTGAAGTAGTTATTCATCCTCAGAAACGAGAGGCGGTTGTAAATCAATCAGGTGAGTTGTATCTAAAGATAACCCAGAATCCTGCTCAACCGTTTTATCTTCTTACTCCAGCAGGAACAATATCGGTTCACGGAACAGAGTTCTCGGTCAGCATTAAGGAATCCCTCTCAGGTGGGCAGAAATTGGTCTCGCTTTTAGTATTTGTTCATACAGGAATAGTTGAGTTAATCCCGCTAAAGAGGGATAAAATTAGAGGTGAGAAGGGGGCGACCCTTTATACCCAAATTGAAATAAACTAAATAAGAATAATATTTGCCATAAAAACAGCGAAGCGTCAAAGGACACAAATAAAATTAGTAGTTCTTGACCCAATGATTGTAGATGGTATAATTATTCTTATGGGTTATATCCTGACCTTTTTAATATTATTCACCTTCTGGTGTATCTTTTCCGGATATTTTGATGCCTTTCATCTTCTTTTAGGTGTAATTTGTTCTATCATTGTTACAATATTTTCCAGCCATTATCTCTTCCCAGAGCCGATTACAATTGAGTCAATCAAACGGATTGGCAGATTTATTGGATATATTCCTTGGCTCATTTATCAAATAATCATTGCTAACTTGCAGGTGGTCTATTTAGTTCTTCATCCGAGGATGCCTATTAATCCTAAAATTATTACTGTAGAAACAACATTAAAAGACGATATTTCCAGAGTAATAATGGCTAATTCCATTACCTTAACCCCAGGCACAATTACTGTAGATATAAAAGACAACACTTTTTGGGTTCACAGTTTAAGCGATGCTTCAAGTTCAGGTTTGATAAATGGCGATATTGAGCAAAAGGTAAAAACAACTGAATGATAGATTTCTTTATATTTGTAGGGGTCTTGCTTTGTGTATTGATAACCTTCATTTTCTATCGTGTTTTCGCAGGTCCTACCCTTTTTGACCGTCTCATCAGCATGGGAGTTATTGGCACCAAAACATTAGTGCTTCTTCTTTTAATCGGATTTATCTATAAAAGACCGGATATGTTCGTGGATATTTCTTTGGTTTATACTCTCCTGAACTTTATTGGTGTTTTAGCAATCACAAAATATTTGCGTCGTTATAAAACAGATGGATATTAAAGATATTATTTCTATGGTTTTTATAGGTGGTGGGTTATTTTTCTTCTTTACCGGCGTTGTTGGACTTCTCCGTTTTCCTGACATCTATACAAGAATGCACGCATTAGGAAAATGCGATACTTTGGGGCTTTTACTCAATGTTGTTGGATTGGCTATTTACAACAGTTCTTCTTTGACAAGTATTAAAATCCTTTTTATTGCTGTTTTTATATTATTAACTTCCCCTGTAGTAACTCATATTATTGCCAAAATCACCTATGACTCCGGAATAAAACCTTGGCAGAAAGATAATTCATAATTCAGAATTCATAATTATTAAAGTATGGTCTGGCAGTTAGATTTGTTTTTATTGGTATTTATTATCGTTTTAGCAATCCTTTCGCTTGTAGTAAAAGATTTACTTTTATCAATAATTTTATTAGGTGGGTACAGTTTTTTTATGGCGCTTATTTATGCAGAAATGGGCGCGGTGGATGTCTCCTTTACTGAGGCATCGGTAGGTGCTGGCGTAAGCACAATTTTTATGATAGTCGCTCTCTATTTTACTGCCAGATTTGTCCGCCGAGATGTGAAAACAAAGAAGATAAGTTTGGCAGGTTTGATTTTAGCATCCTTAACCGCCCTGGTGATGATTTACGTAGCAGATGCTATGCCGGATTGGGGAAATCCCCAAGCACCTGCACATCTTCATATATCTGACCGCTATATTGAAAAATCACAGATTGAAATGGCAACCCCTAATATGGTTACAACCATTCTGGCGGATTATAGAGGTTACGATACTCTGGGAGAAACCACAGTCATTTTTATTGCCGGAATAGTTTGCCTTTTACTTTTAGGCACGGCAACCCAGAGATTAAAACATAATTATGACACAAAAATATAATGATATTATTATTCAAACAATTAGTCGGATGCTTGTGCCATTTATCCAACTTTTTGGACTATATGTAATTATGCATGGTCACAGTAGTCCTGGTGGCGGATTTCAGGGTGGGGTAATCCTTGGCGCAAGTTTTATACTCATCGCTATCGCTTTTGACCTTAACGAAGCACAGAAAAGATTAA
>JAGUXD010000059.1 GCA_020062035.1 Candidatus Brocadiia bacterium
CGGAAGGGTTATGGGGATACTGCTTTCTGAAGTAGACCGTATTGCTAAACGGCTTACTAATTTTTCTTCGCTTCATTCATCTATTAATAATGATAAGGAGTTAAAAGAATTATCTGAAAAGCGACAGGATATAAAAGAACTCTTTGAGATTTCACTGAAATTAGAGGGTCTGGCAAGACATCCTTCTATCCATGCGGCTGGTGTCGTAATTGCTGACAAACCACTTGATAACTATGTTCCGCTTTATTCAACTAACGGCATAGATACAACCCAGTATCCGATGGAGGCAATTCAGAGTATCGGGCTCTTAAAAGTGGATTTGCTCGGAATTGTTACTCTTGATATTATTGATACGGCGATTGAATTGATAGAAAAAAACCGTCACAATAAGATAGATATACAAAGTCTGACTCTGGATGATAGAAAAACTTATGAATTGCTATCTTCGGGAGGAACCAAGGGTGTCTTTCAATTGGAATCATCCGGTATGCAGGATATTCTGCAGAAACTTAAACCTTCTAAGTTTGAAGATATAATCGCTGTTCTGGCTCTTCACAGACCCGGCCCTTTACATAGCGGAATGGTTGATAATTATATCAAATACAGACACCATCCAGAACAGATTACTTATCTGCATCCCTCACTTGAGGGGATTCTTAAAGAAACCTATGGTATTATTTTATATCAGGAGCAGGTAATGAGGATTGCTAATAAACTCGGGAATTTTACACTCGCAGAAAGTGATGACCTTAGAAAAGCAATGGGTAAAAAGATACCTGAAATTATAAGCGAGTATCGTGATAAATTTATCCAGGGGGCAACTAAAAACGATATCCCAAAGCATATCGCAAACCAGATATTTGAAATAATGGAATATTTTGGTGGCTACGGTTTTAACAAATCACATTCAGCTGCATATGCAATGACCTCTTACCGAACCGCCTATCTCAAGGCAAATTATCCGGTAGAATTTCTGGCATCTCTATTAACTTATCATTCATCTGATACTGATAAACTTTTAGAATATATTGAAGAATGCAATCGCTTAAAGATAAAAGTTGCTCCACCTGATATTAATGAGAGCCAGGGGGAGTTTACAGTTGATGGTGATGAGATTATCTACGGCTTAAGTGCTGTGAAAAATGTCGGCGTCAAGGCGGTAAAGTCCATCGTTCAGGCACGAGCAAAACAGCGTCACTTTACTTCTATCTATGATTTCTGTGAACGGCTTTCTCTCTCGGAGGTAGATAAATTGGTAATAGAAAGTTTAATTAAGGCAGGCGCATTTGACTCTATACTAAAATCCAGAACAGGTAAAAAGATAAACCGTAACCAATTCCTTCAGGGTTTAGAACAGATTATTTACATAGTCAATCAGCATCAACTTGACAGACGTCAGGGTCAATTAAATATTGTTAGTTCATCAGATAAATATACTTATCCGCCATTGCCAGATACACCTGAGTTATCTGAAGAAGAAACCTTATGCTATGAAAAGGAAAGTCTGGGGTTTTATGTCAGTGGACATCCACTTGTGAAATACGAAAAAACAATCAGAGAAATAACTTCCCTTCCCATAAATCAACTGCTCGCCAGAGATGAGCCAATTGAGGAAGTAAAAATCTGCGGGATTATCTCTAATTTAGAAACAGTTGCTAGTAAGGGGAAACAGAGAGAAAAAACGGTTTATTTTAAGTTGCGTGATTTGAGCGGTGTGATTAATTCTGTGGTCTACTCTGAAGAACTGAAAAAATGCCGCCATCTTCTTCATAATAATAAGATTGTTTGTATCAGGGGTAGAATGGACTTCCGTAAGGGAGAGCCGATTATCAAGGTTAAAGAAATGGCGTCTATTGATAATCCGGAGGCAATGTATAATTGCGCTGTGATTGATATTTCTTTGACAGGTCTGCAGAATGATATTATCAATGGGTTAAAAGATGTGCTTCTGGCGCACCCCGGTAATTGTCAGGTAATTATAAAGGCAAAAACCCCTGCAAACGAAATCGCACTGATAAAACTCTCTAATGATTACTCGGTCTCTATATCAAGTCGTTTTAGAGAAGATATTACTGAACTTCTGGGACAAGATGCATTGGGGTTTAGAATAGACTAAATACAAACATCGTGTGTTGTTTCTTATCCCTTACGGGACGTATGGAACCGGAGGCACTATGCTCTGCGTTGGATCCCGCTCCAGCGAGAACGACATGACGTAAGACTATGATAAAAGTAAAGACATTTATATTAGGTCCGTTACAGACATCCTGTTATTTAATGTATCATAATAATTCCCACCTGAGACGTGTCAGAAGCCCAGATAAATCTAGGTCAGGGTCGCCTCTGGAGACCGATGCGATTATAATTGATGCCGGCGGCGACCCTGCTGACATGATTAAATGTATCCATCAGCAGGAACTTAAGCCCATTTATCTTTTCAATACCCACGGCCACATAGACCATATCCTCGGTAATCCCCAGATAAAAAAGGCATTTCCTAAGATAAAACTATGTATTCATCCGGCAGATGCCCCGATGCTAAAATCCGCAGGACATAACCTGTCCACAGAATTAGGATTTTCATTCGCTTCTCCTGAACCGGATAAACTTGTTCAGGAAGACGATGTGACCTCTTTTGGCTCTTTCCAACTTAGAATACTTCATCTACCCGGTCATACCAAAGGTGGTATCGGAATATTATACCAACCTCCCAGTGGGCAGACCCCGATACTTTTTAGTGGAGATGCAATCTTTGCTGGAGGTGTTGGCAGAACCGATTTCCCAGGCGGCTCAATGTCCGAACTGATTACCAACATCAGAAAGAAAATCCTCTCGCTACCAGAGGAAACTATTATTTATCCGGGGCACGGAGAAAGCACCACTGTTGGAGACGAAAAACGTACCAACCCGTTTTTGTAAGACCCCGACCCCGATTTCATCGTGGCATCTGGGTGAGGTATAGGTCCGAAGGACTCCTTCTGAGAAAGTATCCCAATGTGACACCACTCCGCCATAGGCTGATTCGCCTTTGAAGGAAGAGGGGTAGAAGTGTGTAATCCCGAATTTAGTCGGATTTTTCTTGACTAAGGTAAATAAGATAACTAATCTTTTTCTTACAGACCTTGATAGACATCAGGGCAGGAAGAGGGTTAAATGGATTTCCGTTTAAGCGAAGAACAACAACTCTTAAAACAGACGAGCCGGGAATTTGCTGAGAAAGAACTCAAGCCCATTGCAGGAGAATTAGACCACTCGGCTAAATTTCCCACTGAGATAATCAAAAAACTTGCCGAATTGGGTTTTATGGGCATTCCGTTCCCTGAAAAATATGGTGGTGCAGGTTTAGATTATCTCTCTTATGCAATTGTGATAGAAGAGATATCCGCAGTTTGCGCATCCACTGGTGTTATTGTCTCGGCACATACCTCTCTTTGTTGCGACCCGATTTACTTTGCAGGAACCGAAGAACAGAAACAGGAATTTCTTGTCCCTCTTGCTAAAGGTGAAAAGATAGGATGCCTGGGGCTGACTGAATCTTCGGCTGGCTCTGATGCGGCAAATATTAAAACAACTGCAATACTGGATGGTAATCACTGGCTCATAAATGGTAGCAAACTCTTTATTACTAACGGCGCTCAGGCAGATATTTCTGTGATTACTGCATTGACTGATAAATCCAAAGGGCATCGGGGAATCTCCTGTTTTATTCTGGAAAAGGGAGCATCGGGCTTTAGAGTTGGCAAGATAGAGGATAAATTAGGCATCAAGGCATCATCAACCACAGAACTAATCTTTGAGGATTGCCGGATACCAAAGGAGAATTTGCTCGGTCAACTGGGTGATGGTTTTAAGATAGCGATGCAAACCTTAGATGGTGGAAGGATTGGGATAGCGGCGCAGGCAGTTGGAATAGCAAGGGCGTCCCTTGAGGCCTCTATTAAATACTCCAAGGAACGTCTGCAGTTTAATCAGCCGATTGCTAATTTTCAGGCAATCCAATGGATGCTCTCTGATATGGCAACCCAGATTGATGCAGCACGGCTTCTTACCCTACGTGCCGCTTCTTTGAAAGATAAAGGCGAAAGAGTAACTCAACAATCAGCGATGGCTAAATTATTCGCATCAGAAATTGCAACAAAGGCCGCTCACAAAGCCATCCAGATTCACGGCGGATATGGTTATACCAAAGATTATCCAATTGAGCGATATTATCGTGATGCCAGAATTACTGAAATCTACGAAGGAACATCGGAGATACAGAGAATAGTTATCGCCACAAACTTACTAAAATAATTAAGAAAGGAGGAATTTATGGGGCTTTGTATTTATCTTAATGGGAAATTTTATGCCAGCCGTGACAAGGCACTAATTTCTGTCTATGACCACGGCTTTCTTTACGGCGACGGCGTCTTTGAGGGCATCAGGGTATATAACAGCAGAATCTTTAAACTCAAAGAACATATCAAGCGACTTTATCAATCAGCCATTTCTATTTTGCTAACCATTCCGATTCCGGCTGAAAAGATGGAGAAATTGGTAATAGACACCTGCAGACGAAGTGGCTTAAAAGATATTTATGTAAGATTGGTGGTTTCTCGCGGGATGGGCGATTTAGGACTTGACCCGCGAAAATGTCCCTCGCCCACGATTGTTATTATGGCAGATAAAATCTCCTTATATCCGCCAGAAAAATATCTGAACGGAATCAAAGTAATCTCTTCAGCCATTAGACGCAATAGACCTGACTGTATCAATTCACAAATCAAATCACTGAATTATCTTAATAATATCCTCGCTAAAATAGAAACATTCAGATATGGAGCAGATGAGGCAATTATGCTCAATGATGAAGGTTATGTTTCCGAAGCAACTGCGGATAATATTTTTATCCTCAAAAACTCAAATAAATTATACACGCCTCCAGCATATTTAGGAATTCTAGAAGGGATTACACGGTACTGTGTAATTGACCTGGCAAAGAAAATGGACTACACCGTGATAGAAGAACCATTTACCCTGCATGATATTTATACCGCAGAAGAATGCTTCTTAACCGGAACCGGTGCTGAACTTATTCCTGTAATAGAGATTGATGAACGGCTAATTGGTGCTGGTAAACCCGGTAAGCATTTTAAGAGATTGTTAGCGGCGTATCAAAAACTGACCCAGACCGAGGGTGTGAAGATATAGCCCCGAAAGTATTCGGGGTCTGCTGTGGAGGGAGTATCCCGTGCTCGAGTCACGGGAATACCACTTCTCAGGCGACTATGGGAATAACGCGGCAATACGCGTCAGGGCCGGCGGGTTAAGCCCTCTGGCCG
>JAGUXD010000195.1 GCA_020062035.1 Candidatus Brocadiia bacterium
CTAAGAAATTAAACTGGCGACCCGGGATTTATTCTGCCAGATATGCATCTCTTGATGGGAAAGATAAAAACTCTTCTGATGAGGCAAATAACCAGAAATTACTAAACCAACTTAATGGTTTAGCGCTTTCCAAGAGGACCGCTCGTTATCACTCATCGGTAGTGATTGCCGAACCTGACGGTAAGATAATTGCTAAAGCAGAAGGCGTCTGCTGGGGCAGGATTGGCTTAAAGCCAAAAGGCAGAAACGGCTTTGGCTACGACCCGATTTTTATACCAGACCTAAAACTGCAAGATATAAATCCCAAGTCCTCTGCCAAAGGCGGACCCAGTAGGCAAATCCCAAATCTCAGAACCTTTGGTCAACTCTCTATAAAATACAAGCATCTCATCAGCCATCGTGCCAGAGCAATTAGCAAAATACTCCAGTTCTTATCTGAATTTCTTGATAATAATAATATAGGAGAATATAAACACGAATATTAAAATATAATTTCTTGACAGATTAGAAGAATAAGGATATATATTATTTATGGAAAATAAATTTATCCATCAAGACGGTTTTACCTTTGATGACATCCTTTTGGTGCCTCAGTTTTCTGATGTTGTTCCCACCATAGTTGATACAAAAACCTTATTCTCGCGCCATATTAAACTGAATATTCCGATTACCTCATCGCCAATGGATACCGTTACCGAAGCCAATCTGGCGATTGCCCTGGCACAGGAAGGTGGTATTGGAATTATTCATCGCTCTCTCTCCATAGAAGAACAGGTCAGAGAAGTAATAAAGGTAAAACGTTCAGCCAGCGGTGTCATTTCTGACCCGATTTGTCTTTCGCCTGATGAGACCATCAAGACCGCCAAAAAGATTATGGCTGATTATAATATCTCCGGTATCCCGATTGTTCTATCTGATAAAAAGTTGATTGGTATCTTAACTATCAGAGACCTTCGTTTCCAGAAATCCGAAGACAAAAGAATATCTGAAGTAATGACCAAAGATAACTTGGTTACCGCTTCACCTGATACCACATTAGAACAGGCAAAACAAATCTTACATAAAAACAAGGTTGAAAAATTGTTATTGGTTGATAAGAACCATTATCTCAAGGGTTTAATTACCATCAAGGACATCAATAAAACCTTGCAATATCCGAATGCCTGTCGTGATAAATTGGGTCGGCTTTGTGTTGGTGCGGCAGTCGGCGTTAATCCTGCTGAAACCGCCGAAAGAGTATCCGCACTGATTAAAGGTAATGTTGATGTAATCGTCGTGGATACTGCACACGGACATTCTGCAAATGTGATAAATGCGGTTAAGAATATTAAGAAAAGTTTTGATATGGATGTTGTTGCAGGGAATGTCGCAACTACTGATGGGATACTTGATTTAGTCAAGGCCGGTTGCGATGCAGTCAAAGTCGGTATCGGTCCCGGTTCTATCTGCACCACAAGGGTTATTGCCGGAGTAGGTATGCCGCAGGCAACTGCTGTTTATAACTGCGCTAAAGTAGCAAGAAAATACAAAGTGCCTGTAATTGCAGATGGTGGTATCAGGCATTCTGGTGATATTACAAAAGCAATATCGCTTGGTGCAAGTTCAGTTATGATTGGTGGCTTATTTGCCGGGGTAAATGAGAGCCCAGGCGAGGTCTTTTTATTTAAGGGCAGGACATATAAGGTCTATCGGGGAATGGGCTCAGAAGGTGCGATGGTAAAAGGCACCAAAGACCGCTACGGACAGCAAGACATTACCGAAAGAGATAAACTCGTGCCCGAAGGCGTAGAAGGAAGAACCCCTGCCAGAGGTCCTTTGAGTGATTTGATTTATCAGTTAGTCGGGGGCCTAAGAGCCGGGATGGGCTATTGCGGAGCTAAAGATATTCCGACCCTTCAGAACAAAGCCAGATTTGTTAAAATTACTTCCGCTTCTCTAAAAGAAAGCCATCCACACGATATCGTTATTACCAAAGAAGCACAGAATTACTGGGTAGAATAGTCCTGCACATAAATTATTCGGTATCCGCCATATTAAACTCAACATTTAAGTATAACCAAATGTGGTTCAAAAGGTTAAAACCTCTTGGTATTTCACACATTAGGTATCTTGCGTTCTGGCACGGTATTTGCAGATGAGTGGCGGGTGAAATCGCCTCATTTCCCAACCAATGTTTTAGTATCAATCCATTGTCTGTTTTTCCCTTCCCGCCCCCTCACCAGAAAAATGGTGGGCGGGAAGGGAGAAGGTGATAGGGTTTTATTCTGAAGCAAGATTTCACCCGTCACTTCCGCTGTGATGCCTCACCAAAGCAAATACCGTGCCAGAACGGATCTTTCCCACGGGTTAATATGGCGGATATCCCATTATGTGTGGTAGCATCTTTATTATTCCGGGAATGAATTCTTGTTCTTAAACCACCAATCTTCCCATTCTTTAGATGCATCAATACGGGACGAGTGTCCCATCATCGGATTTACATTTGGCGCATCAGACCATTTGGTTATTTGTCTGAGTATATCAGAAGCATAACGCGAGACCTGTTCATCTTCATTACCTGTTTCCTTAATCAAAATAGGAATGACTTTTTTCTTTCCTTTACTAATGATTGTTTCTTTTGTCTTCTTTTGGTCTTCGTCACTCTGTTTAGGCATTTCTTTTAATAGGGGGAGGATTTCCGAATGAAGTGCCTCATCTATTTCTAATTTCGGTTTGGGGGTCTTTTTGGGAGGCTTTTTTTCTTCGGGCATCTTGGTTTCTTCTGCTTTCTTTTCTACTTCAGGAGTTTTTTCTGGTTCTTTAGGTTCGGTTTCAGTAGTCTTGCTTATCGCTGGTTTTTCGGTCTCTTTGCCTGAAAGCAAGATGATTATAACCACCACTAAAATAACACCTGCCACGATTCCGATAATCAAAGGTGTTTGACTTTTCTTCTTTATTTCTAATCCATAAGTGCCTTCATCTCTTTCTGTTTGTTGTTTTGTGAGACGACCTGAAAACGACTTTTTCCTCAATCCAGTAGCGACTATCCTCTTTTTAGCAACTGCCGGAGCAGTCATTTTCATAGCGGGTCTTTTGTGGATACTCGTTGGTTGTCCTGCTGGTTGGGCTGGTGGTTCTCGTGTAGGCACAACATTTATCGTCTGACATCTCTGACATTTGAATTTGGTTCCTGGTTGCAATTGAGTGATATTGTATTGTGTCTGACAGGATGCGCAGGACATAACAATATTTTCACTATCTGGCATATAAGACCTCCTTAAATGGATAGAGCGATTCCGACACTATCGCCTATCTTTTTTAGATTGAGAAATGTCTTTTTATAAAGAGGGATACCGCTTGTTAGGTGTTCTTCTTCCTTTTCAAATTCCCTTTCACCGGCAACAAAGATACGGGTTTCGCCTTCTTCCTTGGCTGAATTCTTAAGCATCCCGATAAGATTATCCATTGTCTCAGTGAATTCATCAAGATTTCTAAACCCATCTATGCTAATTGCACCAAAGAAATGACCGATATTAGAGGAAGTTGCCTTACCATCTACAGGACGTTCTATCAAAGAAAGGTAATTAGCGCCTGTCAGGACCGCACAGAGGATATCAATCATTACAGATAAGCCATAGCCTTTATATCCGCTGAATTCAGCCCTTCCGCCCAGCGGTAAAATTCCGCCGCCTTTGAGGACCTTATTCGGGTCTGTGGTCGGAGTGCCAGTATTGTCAACGGCCCAACCTAATGGCAGTGGTATTGATTTGCGTTGGGCAACCTCTATCTTACCAATAGGAACAACTGTTGTTGCCATATCCAGCACAAAAGGTTTTTCTTTATTACAAGGTGCGGCAAAACTAATCGGATTCGTGCCGATGATGCTTTCTCTTCCATAAGTCGGAACCGCAAGTGGTCTTGAGTTAGTAAAACATAGTCCGAGCATATTATGTTCAAGCGTCATCATCGCGTAGTAACCTGCGATTCCGAAATGATTACTATTTCGCACCGCGACCCACCCAGTTCCAGCTCCTTTTGCCTTCTTAATACAACGTTGCATTGCTTGATAACTAACAACCTGGCCTAATCCGTTTCCGCCATCTAATAAAATACTTGAAGGTGTTTCTCTGACAACAGAGATTCTGGCGACCGGCTCTATCAAACCGGTTCTGATGCGGTCAACATAACGAGAGAGCCGACCAACGCCGTGCGACTCTATACCACGCAAGTCCGCTTTTACAAGAACATCCGCACTGATATAGGCATCATCAGCAGGAACGCCCAATTTCACAAATACATCACGGACAAAATTACGCAAAACGTCCGCTGAAACAAGAACCGTCTCTTCAACAACCATTACATTTTCTTTAATTGTCATAAAATAATTATAACAAATCTCCTTAATTGAGTCAAACTAAATTCTACTAAATATCTTGGAAAATCTGAGAAGAAGTATAATATGGTAGAATATGAAGATTAAAATATTAACGATTTTCGCTTTGATGGTTATAGGGATGTTAGCAGTTTTCTCAAGGTCCAACATCCCCATCTCCCGGTTAGATATTAGCAGTAAGGTTATTCCGCAACCCCGCCAGATTATCTATGAAGAAAAAACCTGTGTATTAGACGACAACTGGCAGGTATTGGTAGAAAGCACCTGCGATAAGACAACGCGTTTATCTGGAGAACTTATTGTTAACGACCTTAAAGAAATCTGGAAGACAAACATATCCCTCAAAATAGATGATGGGCTTCTGGGTAGTTCTCGTAAGACGATTATTTTAGCCGTTGCAGGCCGCGATAAAAAGATAGAGAATATTGCGATAGGGCAGGGACTTGTCTTAAGACCAGCCGTGCATCCGCAGGGTTATCTGATTTCAATCAACCCTGATAGAGATATTGGCGAAATAATACTGCTTTCTAATGGTTCTGCCGGTATCCTTTATGCCGCCCAGACACTCAGACAACTAATCAGCAAGGATAAGGAGCGAGGTCAGATAATTTTGCCGTCCGGCTTAATTTACGATTGGCCTGTGTTTAATTATCGCGGGGTTCATATACAAACCGCTCATCCTCGTCCCAAACCGGATTACATCAGGAAAATACTTCATCTTCTTTCTTTTTACAAGATAAATCTTTTAAGCATGCCGTTATATTTTTCTGATAAAGAGATTGAAGAATTAATAAACGAAGCGAATGATTATCAGATTACTCTGCTTTTTGATATAACGTCTTTCTCGCCAGAAAATCTTCAGCATCAATGCCGGACAAAATACTGCGTTCATCTTGATAAAAAGCCCGTTGTCTGGGCTGGTGCGGCTCTTCAAGAAGGCCGTCTTATCCCTAAAATACCCAAAAAGACAATTGTTCTAAATACCTTCATTTCCGCCAAAGGCGGATCTGCCCCGCCCAGGCGGGACACAGAGATGCAAGGAAAAGTCCGCATCCGACCAGATGTTGCTAAAGAAAGCTATTACGACCAGATAGAAACTTTCAGGACAGCAGGATTAGAGCAGATTCTTTGTGTGTGTCCGTTTCAGGATGGCTTTATTTTTCCTGATATCTCTATGTCTTACGATAATATCTATAATGTTACTCAGGCAGGAATAAGACATATTGAAAAAGACCGGCAGATAATGGGGCTGATGATTTCTCAACGGCTGGATTTTATTGAAACGGTTATTGCACCGATTATTTGGACCGCTGAGTGTGCCTGGTCGTCTGAGCGATTAGATAGAAAACGTTTCAATAATAATCTCACTTCTTCACTCTTCGGCATACGCAGTTCGGATGCAGATGAAATAATCAATTTACTGTCATCTGGTAACGAACTTCTTGGAGGATACCATAATCTTGAAGGGTCTCTTTATACAGATCCGTTTAAGAGCCAGATTCATCTGGATATCCCTAATTTTTATGACAACTTACACAAGATAAAATCCTTTTCTTATCTGGCTCAACAGAAACTCACTGACCTGAAGCAGAGGGTATTGCGTAATGAGGAAATACTGGATGTCTGGGAATATCACCACAAACAATGGCAAATATTCGTAGAGCAGTATCTTTTATCCAGAGAGATTGATAGAAAATATCAGAGATTTGTGACTAACTATCTATCTTCACCAACCGAACTTAATTATCCTTCTATCAAAAAAGAGTTTGATGAGATATTAGACAAAATGATTGAGAATTACCAGACATATCAGAATAGGTATAAAGAAATTTACCTTCAAAGGTATGAGCCCATTTCAGAACAAGACACGGTAAAGCAACTTATTTCAGATGTCAGAACTAAAAAAGATAATTTAGCAGGGGTCTTTGAGTTATGCACGATATTAGAAGACCTGCCTCAGTCAGAGGAAACAGGTTGCGCTCTGGCGAAGTTGCCTTCCAGATTGACTCGTCCCTTAATAAAAAATCCATCTCCATACGACATCTGGATAGAAAGACCGTTTATCTGGTGGGATAGCCGTTGGAATTATCGGGTACTCGTTATTCTTGAGAGTCCTTCTTTCAGGCCCGTGATTACCCAGGCGAAATTCGGCTATCCTGTAGAGATAAACCTGAACTTCACGCAACTATTAAGAGAGGGAGTGCATAGTATCTCGCGGACTTCAATTACACAGCCGGCCTTTGACCCTGATTCGCCTCGCATAGTAGAGTATACTGTGCAGGGAACACCACTGCGTGAAATTGCTTTTCAGATGGATAAGAGCAAAGAGTTTGATAACCTCTATAACGCGGATGTCAATCTCGTCTGGATAATCAGGGAGCCGTTACTGGAAAAATCGCTCAAATATTTCTACATCTATTTTGATAGTGTTAAAGAAAAGAAAAGGCCCGCCCCCACAGTGAAATATCCTGATATAGGACTTGAATTATTAAAAAGAAAGACATATTGTTGGATAGAGAATAACCGAATCAAGGCACAGATAAAATTAACTACTGATGAAAGACCGTTCTTATCTAACTGGATTATCAAAGACCTTAGCACAGGGCTATTTTCTAAACTTGATTTATTATCCGGTGCAGGTGGTTTTATGCGCTTCAGCGCTCAGAATCTGCCTCTAACTATGGCCTTTGCAATAGAAGCAGAAGGTTCTGCCTTAGTGCGTATTAAAGCACAATCCGGACAGGGTCACACTTATACTTTTAATTTCTATGAGAATTTAGGGCTCTGCGAGGTCTTTACAGATACCCGCTTCAGGGAGTATCATAACCTCTACGAGATTCCGGAGAAATATCTAAATGCCCCGCAAACTGAGTATATATTTTCTAATTATATCAAGGGCTTACTTCATCTAAAACAGCCGGTACTATCCATCTCAGAGGATGAGACATTTTATCTGACGCAGAAGATGGCAAAAGGTCTGGTGGTTGCGGGAATTACACCGGATAACCGTCTTACCCATTATCTTACAGCAAGAAGACAAAAAAACGGTAAAGTCTCTATTTCTTACGGAGCCGAAGACAAATTCTCCCTTATTAAAGTGGGACAGAGGGTTGTTAGCGTATCTCATTTTATTGTTTATGCAGACAGGACAGACCTTCCGGACGGGACCGAAGTTTCATCTTTAATGAACCAGATAAGGAATCTCTTTGCAGTAGAACGGAAACCGTTGATTTACAGAAAACACGCAGAAACATCTCTCTCAAGATAATCCCCCTGAAGCGGGATTAAGAGAAAACAAATCGGTGTAATCTGTGGCTTGATTTTTCTTGATAGTATATGTCCGAGAGACTCCTTCGGAGAAAGTATAAAACTCACCGCAGAGTCGCAGAGAACCCCGATTTATCGGGGCTGCGACCCCCGCGCCTCTGCGGCGAATAATTTCTTTATTGGTATTACAACTCAACCCTGCAGTAGAGAAGGTTTTTGAGCAGTTTTCTCATTTTCCCTTGCACTTTATCGCATGGAAAACAATCACATCATACCATTTCTATCAGGCTGTCCAAAAAGTCCTTGATTTAGATAATCCCGCTAAAGCGGGACTATAATTCCTCTTAAAGGAGAATGTAAGTTATGAAAATATTGACATCTGCGGTAA
>JAGUXD010000177.1 GCA_020062035.1 Candidatus Brocadiia bacterium
ATGTTCTTGGGGTCAGAGAAAGGATTAAACCGGAAGAATTCTACTTTCGTCAATCGCCTCCTTCAGCAAAGGCAAGCCCTTCTACTGATGGAATAACCGAGGGCTCATATGAAAATAATAAAACCGATGAGCCATTAGAAGTAACATTAAAAGGTGATGCCAATAATTTTGCCGCTTGGAGATTTATTAATCTTAATAACTATCCTTTTGGCGAGAAAGTAAAAGCAGAGATAAAGATAAAGGTCGGCGAGGGGAGATACCGGATTTCTTCTGAAGTGCTCGTGAGAATTCTGAACCCCTTAACCAAAGAAGAAGGCCGCGAGATACTGGACATATCTTACCGAAAAACAGAGACAATCCAATTTGAGCATAAATTCATAGATAAAACAGGCGAAGTTAAGATATTCTTACACAGACTAAACCCGGATAGTTACATCACCGTTACACCTGAAAGTATTGTGCTTCTTTCATCCGCTCGGAGTTTTGAGTATAGTTTTTTCATTGCCTTATTGGTTGTTTTCCTGCAGGTTGTTCTGGTTATTATTTTTTGTGTGACTTGCTCGTCATTTCTTTCTGGGGCAGTGAATATCTTTTTCAATATCTTTTTATATTTCGCAGGTAGCGGGATGAAGTTTTTACAGGATTCACTTGATTTGATGAGGTTATCCATTCAGGAGCAACTCAAAAGGCAGAACATCGCCGAATTGGCGCAGCAGGTTCATCATCATATAGAAGGTGAAATGCCTCTCTGGTTGATGCGATTGTCAGAGGAGATATTGGGAATCGTCTTAAAGATTATACCTGATTTCTCTCGCTTTGATGCCTGGAATAATTTCTTAAGAGGTTATACAATAAGTATTAGTAGTTATAGTTATTTAATAGAATACATTTTTATCTATGCGATTGTGATGCTCGTCATCAGTATTATTGCGTTCAGATTAAGAGAGATAAAATAGCGCGGAGCGTATCCCACAGGGACACTGTGTGTAGCGTGGAGTGTGGAGCAATGAATAAGAAATACATTATTATAGTAATTGTCGGACTATTGCTAAGTCAGGTTGTTGTAAAGCACTGGGTCTCATCACAGAAAGAATATCAGGAAATGCTCTCATCTAACCCCTTTACAACCCTACCATCGGCTGATTATTTAGGCACTTATATCGCAAGTTTACTACTTTCTGGATTCAAGCCATTACTCGTTGATTATCTCTGGATAAAACAGGACAAACTCCAGCAGGAAAAACAGTTTGAGGAGATTAGATTATTATTGAGTATTATCGCCCGGCTCCAGCCCCGTTTTGTAGAGGTCTGGTCATTTAATGCCTACAATATGGTCTACAACATCTCTCACCAGCAGAAACTTCCAGAAATGAGATGGGACTGGGTCAAGGCCGGATTAGATTATATCCGAGAAGGGATGAAACACAATCCGGGCAGTGCTCATCTGGCTCATTGGACAGGACTTTTCTATTACGACCGCATCGCTCAAGAGCCCTATCTGATGCAACAGGTTGAGACAGAACAAGGTCAAACCACCTATGAAATAGCCAGTTCGTGGTATCAAACAACCATAGACCTTTACCGGGCAAAAGGGATGGATTTATATGGCCGAATGTATCTTCCGATGTATTTTGGCTGTCGTTTCTTACACGCATTTGAACTCGTGAAGAAGAACAAATTTGATGAAGCGATACAGGAATTAGAAAATTTGCTTAACTATAAAAAAGATGATGCCCTGGAACAGGAGCGATTAAAGGACCTAATAGAAGTATTCAGATATAATAAAGAAATTAGCCGTATTACTCCAGACAGTCCTCAATATTTTACTAAAAACTCTTTACTTCTGGATAAATACAGGGAAATCTCTTTTAAGCATATCGGCTATGATTTCCGTCCCATAAATGAACGGGTGGAATTTATCCTAAATAAATATCTTAATTACACTTATTATTTAATAGACCAGAAAGAATATGATAAGGCAGCAAAGCAAATGGAAATATTACTTAACAAAACGAATAATTTTATTCCAGAACTTGACACACATCCGATAAAAGTATATTATCAGCATCTTTTAGAAAGATATTCAGAATTACAAACTTTAATTCATATGGAATGTTATCTACGCTCACAGGGTATGGTTGATATTAAGAGAGCAACGGTTGGGGGTGAACTTAAATCACTTTACGAACAATACATAAGAAAAAACCAAAAATACTACTTTAAGTGGTTGCTGTTAGAAGAGCGAGAGCGGTTTAATAAGTTATTCCGCTGAATCGTGATAGAGCCGATGGGCTTTCCACAGTGGGTTGCTGTCGGCTCCCCGAAGCACACTTCATTGGAGTCGCCCATCGGGGAAAGGCAGAGAATATGTCTAATGAAATAGCACAGATACCGTTAGGATGGTGGATTGCACCAATTGGAGCCTGTGTTGCTTTATTATTTGCTTATATTTTTTATCTGGGGATGAAGAAGCAATCGCCGGGTGAGCCTGATATGGTTCGGATTGCCGGCTATGTCAAGGTCGGCGCAATGGCTTACCTCAGACAGCAATACAAAGTCGTTGCCTTGTTCTTTCTTGTATTAGTTATGTTATTATCATTTATGGCATTTGTTCTTCATATCCAGTCCGTCTGGGTGCCGTTTGCATTCTTAACAGGCGGATTCTTCTCGGGTTTATGCGGATATTTAGGAATGAAGACCGCGACTGAGTCATCATCCCGAACCGCCTTTGCGGCCAAGAATTCACTTAACCGTGGCTTGCAGGTCGCTTTCCGCTCCGGTGCGGTGATGGGCTTGGTCGTGGTCGGCTTCGGTCTTATTGATATCGCCATCTGGTTCTATGTCCTTTATAAGGTGATGGGAATGCCAATTAATGAGGTAACTGTAACGATGCTTTGTTTCGGGATGGGTGCATCAACGCAGGCGTTATTTGCCCGTGTCGGTGGCGGAATCTTTACCAAAGCCGCTGATGTTGGTGCTGACTTGGTTGGTAAAGTAGAGACCGGAATTCCTGAAGATGACCCGCGTAACCCGGCCGTGATTGCCGATAATGTTGGTGATAATGTAGGCGATGTCGCCGGAATGGGGGCTGACCTCTACGAATCATACTGCGGCTCTATTCTCTCTGCCGCGGCTTTAGGCGCGGCCACGGCAGTAAGTTTGAAGATTGATAACCCAGTCCCATGGGTGATTCTGCCGATGATTATCGCCGGTATCGGTAATCTCTTTTCTGTATTCGGTGTTTATGTGGTGAGAACATCTGAAAACGCTAACCAGAAGAGCTTGATGTCCGCCCTGTTCCGTGGGATTAACCTGACTTCAGGACTGACTATTATCGTCTCAGGCGTCGCCGTGTTTTATCTCTTATCAGATTATCCAGACCAATTGGGCGGTATCTGGTTTTTAGGTGTGCCCAAAGGTGCGGTGACGATGTGGCTTTCAATGGTGGTCGGTTTGATTGCCGGTCTTATTATTGGCAAGGCAACAGAATATTATACCTCACACAACTATAAGCCCACGCAGGGAATTGCTGACCAGGCACAGACCGGTCCTGCCACGGTAGTGATTGCCGGTATCTCGGTCGGGATGCTCTCCACGATTGTGCCGGTGTTAACGGTCTGCTTATGCACGATTTTCTCGTTTGGGTTAGCCGGCGGCTTTACAGACCCCATTAGAGGTCTTTATGGAATCTCGCTTGCCGCTGTGGGAATGCTTTCCAATTTGGGTATCACGTTGGCGACCGATGCCTATGGACCGATTGCGGACAATGCCGGTGGCAATGCCCAGATGACCCATCAACCATCGTTTGTCAGGGAGCGAACCGATGCCCTTGACTCTTTAGGTAATACCACGGCCGCAACAGGCAAGGGCTTTGCGATTGGCTCTGCGGCTTTAACTGCGCTTGCGTTAGTTGCTGCTTATATTGAAGAGATTCGTATCGGGCTAATCAGGGCTGGCCAAGAAATCATATACTTGGGCGAGAAAGCCGTTAAGGTTACAGATGCCTCCATCGGTGACTTTATGCTCTATTATTCAGTCTACCTGATGAATCCCAAGGTCCTGGTGGGTATGTTTATCGGCAGTATGCTGGTCTTTGGATTTGTGGCATTGAGTTTACGGGCTGTCGGCAAAGCCGCCAATAAAATGGTCTTGGAAGTAAGAAGACAGTTTAAGGAAATCCCGGGACTGCTTGAAGGTAAGGCAGAGGCAGATTACTCGGTCTGTGTCTGGATTGCCACGAAAGGCGCTCAAAAAGAGATGATTCTGCCTTCAAGTCTGGCTCTGATTACACCGATTCTGGTTGGCTTGCTCCTTGGTGTCGCAGGGGCAGTCGGTATGCTCACCGGCGCGATTGTCTGTGGCTTTGTAATGGCCGTAATGTTAGCCAATGCAGGCGGTGCCTGGGATAATGCCAAGAAATGGATTGAAGCAGGCAAATACGGAGGCAAGGGCTCATTTGCCCATAAAGCAGCGGTAACCGGCGATACGGTCGGTGACCCATTCAAGGATACCTCAGGCCCCTCGCTTAATATCCTTATTAAACTGATGTCAATGGTCTCTATCGTTTTTGCAGGTCTTACTGTTAAATATTCTCCAATAATTGCGAAATGGTTAGGATTGGTTTAATGAGGAGGTTGAATCTATGTTCTTTATCATTCAGCCAAATAAAGGTTTCTTCGGTCTGGTATTTCTTATCCTGATTTTCATTCTGGTTGTTTTCACTAAAGTCATCGGTCAAACCGAAAAGGAAACCATTGAGAAAATTCGTGTCCAGATGAAGTTGGAAAAATACAACGAGGCCAGGGCGCTTCTGGACAAAGCCAGAGCCGAGTATCCTGAGAGTATAGATATCGCAAACCTGACTGTCGGCCTGTATGAGAGGATGGGAACAGGACAGGAAGAAATTTTGGAGTGCAATCCCGAAAGCCTTGGGGAGTCAATGCACTCCATACCTCCATAACGAATATGACGTCCCGATAAATCGGGAATCGTCGTATGAATAATGCGGGTTAAGGATATTTACCTTGAGTATTAGTATTGGCTGCTAAGCAATTTACTAATGGCGAAAATCAGAGAACGCAAAACGCAAAACACAAAACGCAAACCGAGCCTCGCTGTCGGGCAGACAGGAACTAAAATATCCACAAGTCGGGCATTGGCTTTATTCTGCGCAGACCTTATCAAAGAGAAAAAAGGGCTTGATATTGTAATCCTTAATGTCAAAAAGCAACTCCAGATTACCGATTATTTTGTAATCTGCTCAGCCAGAAACAGAAAACAATCTCAGGCAATCGCCCAGCACATAAATTCTGCATTAAGGAAAAATCCCTGTAGCGGGCAAGGGTATGAACAGGGCTCATGGATTGTTCTGGATTTAGTAGAAGTAATTGTTCATATCTTTCTGGAACCGTTAAGAAGACATTATGACCTTGAATTTCTCTGGTCTAATGTGCCACGAGTTAGGGCCCTGAATGGCGCCAAAGACGCCACGCCTCCTTCCCCAAAACTTTCGTCAAGGAGAAGGAGGCATTGAAAGGAGGTTAGGGTTTAGAATTTCAGGGCCGCGCCAAAGACAATCATCTGCATTGAACTTTCAGACGGATAAGCAGTCTTGAAGAATTTAGCACCATCAAGCGTTGCATAGCCAAACGTAAATCCTAAACTCGGAGTATATTGAAGAGTAACAATCAAATCAATCTCGGTCCCCAATTTGTCAGATATCCGGCTCGTGGCTGGTGGATTACCTGATTTAGTGAACTGGCCTATTAGAAGTGTTACTTTTAATTCTTCAGGAGAGCCATCCTTATCAATATCAACGTTGGTTGATATACCGGACTTTACTTTTATGGCGGTATAATCACTATCAAGGTCAAGACCAAAGACCTCGTCCTCTAAAATCATTGTGGACTTGACATTTTCAAGAGAGACGAACTTTTTATTCGTCTTTGCGGTGCCGCCGCCGCTGAGGAACCAATATGACAAATCAACATAGGGTTTTAGTGTGTGCTGAATATCGTATTTCACGCCTGCCCGATATGCAGATGCAGAGTGCGCTACAACAGTACGAGTTACCGCAAAATCACCAGTTTGACTATAATATTCTAAATATCCGTTTAAGTCAGGAACTCCCAGACCGGGGTAATTAGCGCCCACGCCAATGGTCTGGATATTTGTATTGTTTTTGCTATTAAGTATCTGGGATAATAAAGCGTTAAAGACCTTATTATCTAATTTATACCAAGCAACCGCACCATTAAGTTTGGTATCATTGCTTAATTGGTTAATACCGTTAGTGGTGTCTGTAATCTTACCAATAAATAGGACGGCCTGATAGTTATTATCCTTTAATGAACCGTAATCAAAGCGGAAGCCGCTAAATTCATCGGTAGATTTAGAACGAGGTTCCAACACTCCACTGGTGAGAAAACGATTGATGGCATTAGAGGAGGCATTACCTGTATCCAGAAAGAAGCCGCCTTCGCCTTCACGTAGAGCAATTTTGAGATTCTGTAAGCCATAGGTAAAAGTCAACTCTGGAATGACGAATTTTTCCAATTTAACAAGCGCCTGTTTTAATGACAGTGGGATATTATCTCCACCTAAAGAATTCACATTAGCCGCGGTTCCCGAAATAGCATTATTATTAACTAATCGTTCATTTTGTAGTTGTAAAAACCCGGAGATTTTATCACCGACATCTGCGTCTAAATTGATAGTAATCAGAGGTAACCAGAGTGTGTCGCCGTCCTGTTCTGCATTATTATCAAGAACTCTGTTTATGCCATCATCTCTGGAGACCATTGGCATATCAATCTCTCCGGAGACCGTAATCTTCTTGGCGCTTGATGATGTCTGGTCTGTTGTAACCTGACCCGCGTTAATAATGTTAAGGGCGCTGAATATTAAACCCAGCCCTACAGAAACGAATATTACTTTTTTCATACTGCACCCCTTTCTTTTTTATATTTAATGTATTTTGTATTTAATTTATCGGTATTTCTGTCAAGAAACTTAAGTAAATTTATATTTTTATTTTAGTCCCAGTGGGATAAACCGGTTTCTGATAATAGATAATAGTATGCAGATAACAAGAATCAAAGCCACAAGAGAGAGGGTTATCAGAATCGGAATTTTATAGACCTCACTAATAAGCATTTTAACTCCGATAAAGACAAGCATAATTGAGAGGCCATAATGAAGATAATGAAAGAGACGCATAATACCTGATAAGACAAAGAAAAGAGCCCTTAAGCCCAACATCGCAAAGACATTAGAGGTATATACTATAAAGGTGTCCTGGGTTATTGCCAGAATCGCCGGCACCGAATCTACCGCAAAGATAATATCTGTTGTCTCTACGACGAGCAGAACCACTAATAAAGGAGTTGCCATTAAACCCGCTGTTCCTTTTATAAAGAACCTGCTCTCGGAATAATTTTCTGAGACAGGGAATAACTTCTTAAATGCCTTCAGGATTATATTTTTTTCGGGATGAATCTCTTTATCTTTCTGGAAAGCCATTTTGATTCCTGTGAGCACTAAGAATGCGCCGAATATATAGATAATCCAATGAAAACGTTGAAGTAAAGTGATACCTAAGATAATGAAGATTGCCCTCATAATAAGAGCGCCTAAAATCCCCCAGAAAAGAATCTTATGCTGGTATTCAGAAGGCACCCGGAAATAAGAAAAGATTAGCAGGAATACAAAAAGATTGTCCACACTCAATGACTTTTCAAGTAAATAACCGGTGAAGAATCTCAAGGCATCTTCTGAGCCGCGCCAGAAATAAATTACCACATTAAATACAAGGGCTAAGATAATCCAGAAGGTACTTAAAAGAAGGGCTTCCCTAATCTTGATCGTGCGGGCTTTACGATGAAATACACACAAATCTAATACTAATAGGATAATTACAAGAGTTACAAAACCAATCCATATTATAATTTGGTTCGGCATAAGTAATAAGGGGGATTACCCAGCGCTATAGGTTCTTTGCCATGTGTTTCAATAAACAGCCCTTTTTAATCACTGTATCAACCAAATTCACCCCAAAATGGTAAGGGATATGTTTATAAGAGGGGCAGTCCCAGATTACCATATCGGCTTGTTTACCAACCTCAAGTGAACCGATGTGCCTTTCTCTTTTTATCGCACAGGCAGCATTAATAGTCGTGGCAACCAGAACCTCTGCCGGGGTCATCTTCATCATTACACAGGCAATCGTCATTATCATCGGTAATGATTCGCTCATACAGGTGCCGGGATTAAAATCAGTTGCTAATGCTACAGGTAATCCCATCTCTATCATCTTTCGTGCTGGTGCGTAGGTAGAGAAGCCGAGCATAAAAGTGGTGCCCGGCAATAAGATAGCAATCACCCTTTTTTCTCTCATTTTCTTTAAGCCCTTATCAGAGGCAAACATCAGATGGTCGGCTGATGTAGCATTTAACTCACCTGCAAGTTCTGCGCCGCCTGAGGTAGTGAATTCATCCGCGTGTATCTTTATACTTAAGCCGTATTTTTTCGCAGTGGTGAGTATCTGCCATGCGTCTTTTATCTCAAATATATCCTTCTCGCAGAATACATCACAGAACTCGGCTAATTTCTTCCTCGCCACCAGTGGAAGCATTTCTCGTTTAATATTGTCAACATAACCCTGTTTATTATTCCTGTACTCATCAGGAATTTCGTGCGCGCCTAAAAATGTCGCTACTAACTCAGGATAATTACCGTCATTTGCTTTATTGAGTTCTTTAATAACCTCAAGCATCTTTATTTCATCAGAAACGTTTAACCCATAACCGCTTTTTGCTTCCAAGGTAGTAGTTCCGCAGGAAATAGACCTTACGAGATGTTTAAGAGCATTTGCTTTCAACTCTTCTTTTGATGCCAGGCGAACTTTTCTCACGGTCGATTTAATACCGCCACCTCCCTCTGCGATTTGCTGATATGTCGCGCCCCTTATTTTCAACTCAAACTCATCTACTCTATTACCTATAAAGATAGGGTGGGTATGACAGTCAATCAAGCCCGGTGTTATGGTTTTCGCACCTGCCTTGATTACCTTTGCCGCAGAATATTCTTCAAGAATATTATCTGTTTTACCAACTGCTTTAATCCGACCGTTTTTGATAGCGACTGCACCATGGTTAATAATTCCTAAATAATTCATCTCGTCGCTACCAACACGAAGAGGGGGCTCGGGAGATGCTAAAGTAACCAGTTCTGCTGCATCAGAAATAATCAAATCCACTCTTTGCTTCTTCATGGAATAAAACAGAGGTCGGCTTTTATACGATAAGTAAAACCGGATAGTAATTTTGCGGCATTTTCTAAATCAGATAAGACGATTACTTCAACCGGCGTATGCATATAACGATTTGGCACACTGATTAAGCCCGTAGCAACCCCTGCCTTGTTCAGTTGGATTGCGTTTGCGTCTGTTCCAGTAGCACCCGGTGCGGCTTCTATCTGATAAGGAATTTTCTCTTCTCTGGCTGTCTCTACCAGTTTCTCAAACACTACCGGATTTATATTAGCGCCACGGGAAATAACTGGTCCTTTGCCTGACTTTATTTCCCCTGTCTTTTTAGAATTAGAATCAGGATAATCCGTAGAATGGGTTACATCAATGGCGATACCGACATCAGGGCTAATGCCATACACGCTTGTTTTAGCACCTCTTGCGCCTATTTCTTCTTGAACCGTGGAGACCCCAAAAATAGCGGCTTTGGGTTTTTTTCTGGAAAGTAATCTCAACATCTCGGCAACAACAAAACTACCCATCTTGTCATCAAACCCACGGGCAACGACAAAGTCGTTCTTGAGACGCTCAAAACCGGCAATATTGGTGATAGGGTCACCGATGGAAATGACCTTTTCTACTTCTTTTTTATCTTTGGCGCCGATATCAAGCCAGAGTGTATGAATCTTTGGCATTGCCGCTGATTTTCGTTCTTCTTCCTCCATCAAATGGATTGCCTTTTTACCAACCACTCCTAAGATAGGTCCTTTTTTAGTATGAATATAAAACCTCTGTCCCGGCAAAAGAGCGGTATCTATTCCACCAATCGCTCTAAAGTAAATATAGCCCTTATCATCAATGTAATTCACCATTAAGCCGATTTCGTCGCAATGTCCGCAGAACATTATTTTGGGCCTGCCCCTGGGATTTATCACTGCGATAGCATTACCGTGGACATCTTTTTTCACCTCGTCCACAAAATGATTTACATATTTACACCAGATTGCTTGCGCGGGTTGTTCAAAACCAGAAGGGCTTGGTGTGTTCGTCAGTTCTTTTAAGAAATTTAATGACCTTTGTTCCATATAAAACTCCTCTCTCATATTAAGAAGCGTCCCGCTGGGATGGTGGGCAGTACAGGATTAGAACCTGTGACCTTGCGGAAAAGAGGTGCGGAGAAAAACCGCAAGAGAGGGTTTTTCTCCGCTTATCCCTTAATCAATTTTGATAATAGAATGGACGGTACAGGATTCGAACCTGTGACCACTTGCGTGTCGAGCAAGTGCTCTAAACCAACTGAGCTAACCGTCCAGTTAAACTCCTTCCTTCTTAATAGGGGAAACCCCTTTGTTGAGTAGTTTCCCCTTACCCCTTTCCGCAACAATGTCGAGCAAGTGCTCTAACCGGACTGAGCTAACTGCCCATTATTTAATCGCCACGGCGGGATTGGAGATGAGGGGACTTGAACCCCTGACCTGCTGATTGCGAACCAGCCGCTCTCCCAACTGAGCTACATCCCCATCTAAACCAAACGAAACATTTCTACGGTCTCACCGGCTAACCATTGTCTCTCACCTTTATTATTTAATAAAGCAATCCCCTTACACAGGTCTAAATCAACAACCTTTCCTTCTAACAAATCTCCTTTTACCTTCAAGCACACCATTTTATCTAATACACAAGAAAACTCTCGCCAGGCATTCTGGATATTTTCCAGTTCTTTATTCAACATTTTACAATACCATTTGTCCAAGAAATAAATCAAATCGTTAATTATTAAGTCAATGTTATAATTTCTGTTGTTTTCTATTATAATAGAAGTAGTTATATCTTTCAAATCCTCTGGCATTTCGGATTTCCTC
>JAGUXD010000193.1 GCA_020062035.1 Candidatus Brocadiia bacterium
AGGGTGCTGGTGAACCAGTAGAGTGTCAGTCCTGATGGGACATTGTAAAATAGGATACCGAAAACAACCGGCATAAAGATAAAGAGTTTCTGTTGTTGTCTGGCCTGCGGGTCAGGCGATTTGGGCTGTGTGAGCGATTGTATTAGCCAGGAGAGCGTCATCACAAGCGGTAATATGTGCAGATATTTCGCGCCTAAGACCGGAAACGGCAGTTTACATAACTGGTCCGGCTGTGATAGGTCTGTAATCCATAAGATAAAAGGTGACTGTCTTAATTCAATTGCTAAAGATAATCCCCAGTATAACCCGATAAAAACAGGAAACTGTAAGAAAAGAGGCAAGCACCCACTCAACGGGTTGACGCCGTATTCTTTCCAGAGTTTTAACTGGGCTTCAGCAAACTTTCGTTTATCATTCTTATATTGCTCCTGTAATGCCTTGAGTCGTGGCTGGAGTTTCTGTAATTGATATATAGAGACCTGACCCTTTTTGGTCAGCGGAAAAAGGATTAGTTTGATGATAATAGTAAGCATAATAATCGCAATGCCGTAATTATGGAATAAAGCAAAAAGCCCCTGCAGAATCCAGATGAGGATCTTACTGATAAAACCGAACCAGCCGTATGATAATAGTTTATCAAAGCCAAAATGAGAAAGGGGCAATAATTCAGATGCCTTTTTGGGCCCTGCATAAAATAGAAAGTCCATTTGTTTGGTCCCACCGGGTTTAATAGATAGTTCTTTAGTCTGGATATAGAATTTAAGATTTAGCGGTTTGATTGTGGACTCCGAGAGTAAAGACTCTATCAGGTCAAAACCGTATTTATCCAACTCCTGGTTGGACGAGGGAACAAGAACTGTGGCAAAATATTTGTTAGCAATTCCTGTCCAGGCAACATTATCCTTACCAGACACTAAAATATATGTGTTAGTATTTTTCTTCAGTTTGAGAGGGGATGGCTCTTGTTTAACATACCAATTATTCTCTTTGTCAGTATACGAATGCAATCCGACAATATCAGAGTAATCGTATGTCTCATAAGGAATATTCTCAGCTCCCAGAATCGTAAAGGTTGAACTGATTGGTTGAGGTGAGATATTTTCTACTTTGAGAGAAAAATCCAGACCATAATTATACTTGTTTAACGCAAAGGTTTTATAAAGAGATAAGCCATCAGGAGTGGTATAGCGATATTTTACAAAGATCTCATTCTCCTCTACTACTTCCCAGTTCCAATAACCTGTATCGGCTACAGAAAGAGTATTCGGGCTGTTAATCAGTCTCAAATCAGTTGTTGATTCCAGGGCTTTATAATGCTTCAGGGAAATGGTCTCTATAACCGCGCCCCTATTAGTAAGTTTTACATTGAAATGGTTATTTTCTAATATTTTCTGCTTGAGAGGAATATCAGACGGATGCTGGAATTGTTTAATCGTTTCTTCTTGTTGTGGTATTTCAGAAGGCGCAGAGACATCTTTATCTGTAATCGGTTCTGGCTTTGTTTCTTTAGTGATTACAGGCGGTTGTTGTTGGGGTATAAACCTCGGCGCTATAAAATGGAAATATAAAAACCAGATGAGAATAGATAATAAAATAAATAATAGGGTTTTGTGTTGCATAATAATGAACCACAGATACACATTCACCCGTAGGGCAGGAATAAACATAGATATATTTTTATTGTCTGTGTCTATCTGCCCCGATGAAATCGGGGTCGGGGGTCTGATGTTTGAATTTCTAATTTCAAGAGTTTCTCTTTTAACCTCACACCGCCGCTCGCCGAGAATTTTCCCAGAGAACCGTCAGACCTGATTACTCTATGGCAGGGAATAATAATAGGCAAAGGATTTCTAGCAAGGGCATTACCTACAGCACGACTTGCTCTGGGAGAACCAACTCTTCTGGCGACCCATTGATAAGTTCGTATCTGCCCATACGGAATCTTACGAAGAATCTGATAAACCTTTCTCTCAAAGTTAGACCTGTCTCTTAAATCAATTTTATATGGGTAAGGAGTTAATATCTTGGTATTCCAGAAGTCAACCTTTTTCCCATTAAAATACTTCTTCAGGTCTCTGACAAATCGCCCACAGTCCCGCCGGGGTGGGACAGTGGGTCGCACTAATGCCTTATTTTGCGGGGATACCCTTGTTTTCGGTGTTTTCAGTATCAGCGATTTATCAGGCGAAGGTAAAATCAGTGTTTTAATAATATCATTATCGCTAATAAGCCCGCACCAGCCTAAGGAAGTTTTAATGAGATAATAGTTCATATCAAAACCCGCACTGCCCAGCACATAATTTATGTGCCGGGTCATAGTGCTTTTTGTTTCGCATCTAAATAACTCTGAAGGATTAGTTGTGCAGAGGTTATATCGGTCTGTGAGCGTCTCTTTTTACGAGATAGATTTACATCCCTTAATAATACCTCTGCCTGTTTGGAAGATAATCTTTCATCCCATAAGACCACTGGGATATTGAGATTCTTCTTTAATTTCTCAGAAAACTGGACGACCTCCTGGGCAATCTGACCAATCTCATTATCCATTCGCTTCGGTAATCCAATTACAATTGATTCAATCTTTTCTTTAATAATAATTTCCTTAATGTTATCTAATATTGTCTCATTCATCTCAATAATCTTATAACCAACTGCAATAGTAGTAAAAGGCACGCTCAGGGCTAACCCAACTCGTTTCCTGCCATAATCAATTCCCAGTATTTTCATAATAGTTTAGTTGATATGTTGATAAGAAATGACCTAAATTCCCTATTAACTTATCTACTTATAAACTTATTTACTACCCTCCATAGTCAATTGTCCGCAAGCGGCTTGAATATCCGCTCCACGAGAATGTCTTATTGTTGTCTTTACTCCCGATGCCTTGAGTTTATCCTGAAATCTCTTCGCCTGAATAAAAGATACCGGCTGATATTGACCCACAGTCCCGCCCAGGCGGGACTGTGGGTGACGCGAAACCACATTACTCACATTAAAAGGGATTAGATTAACCTTGCAATTCACTCCTTGCAATAATTTTGCCAATAATAATGCATCTTGAGCAGAAGAATTTACACCATCTATCAAGACATACTCAAATGTTATCTGACGATTAGTTTTCTGGATATACTCTTTTAAGGTCTGCATAAGAACCGATAAAGGATACTTTTTATTAATCGGCATCAGACGACAGCGAACTTCATCTATTGCAGAATGCAGAGAAACGGATAATTCTATCTGTAGATTCAAGGATATGAGTTTATCAATACCTTCTGGTATTCCAGAGGTGGAAATAGTAATCCGTCTCGCCCCGATACAAAAGGCATCAGGATGATTAAATATCTTAATTGCCCTGATAACATTATCAAAGTTATCCAGTGGTTCGCCCATTCCCATAAAAACTATATGAGTAACATTGTGACCTTCTCTTTTGGCTATGACAACCTGCTCCAGAATTTCACCGGCTGAAAGATTTCGCATTAACCCCCTTTTGCCGCTGGCACAAAACACGCAATGAAACCTGCAACCTACCTGAGAAGAGAGACATATTGTGCATCGCCGTTGATATGGCATTACCACGGTTTCTATACTATAACCATCTTTTAATCTCAGGAGATATTTTTCGGTTTTATCAATATCAGAAACCAATCTTTTATCCCGGTGGGACAGACAGTCCAACTCAAAATTATCCTTTAATTGTTTCCTTAACTTAATACTTAAATCTGTCATCTCGTCAAAATCAGATATTGCTTCTTGATACAGCCACGAAAAGACCTGTTGGGTTCGGTAGGGCTTCTCTTGATATTCTATAAACCAATTTCCCAATTCCTCAAAGGACAAATCCTTGATATTACGCATAGTTTACATTCTAAACTCCTATAACAAAAATATCAACATTTATTGACATCAGTGCGATTATTTAGTAGTTTTTACAAATATTTTTTATTATCAATTTAATAGAAAGGAATAGACCGATGGTGAAACGAGTTGCGATTGTTGGTGTCGGAACAACCGGGTTCAGGGCAACCACTCCTGATGTCTCGTACCGCGAATTAACCTACGAAGCCGCGACCAAGGCATATCTAAATGCCGGCATTGAGCCAAAAGATGTTGGCGCTTTTGTGTCCACTGCCGAAGATTTTACCGAGGGCTACAGCATCGCGGACGAATATTCGCCTGACCAATTAGGTGCAGTACTGAAACCTATTCACACTGTTCCGGGTGATTTCATCCAATCATTAGCCAATGCTTATATGATTATTCAGTCCGGCTTTTGTGATATTGCGGTCGTGCAAGGTTTAAGCAAGGCATCAAATATGCTCACCAAAAGCGATATGATAACCTTTGCAACCTGCCCTTTCACATGGCGACCATTAAAAGAGAGCCATCACGCTATTGCAGCAATGGAAATGAATCGTTTCCTGCAATCCAGTGGAAATACCCGTGAACAATGTGCTAAGGTAGTGGTGAAAAACAGACGCAATGCCTTGAATAATCCCAGAGCCGTACACGGGACAAATCTCTCGCTTGACGATGTTCTTCATTCCGAGATAGTTTCTCATCCACTTGGTCGGCTTGATATTGCTCAGTATGCCGATGGCGCGGTGGTCTGTGTGCTTGCATCAGAAGAAAAGGTTCAATCATTAAAAGGTGAGCCAATCTGGATTAAAGGTATCGGCTGGGCAACCGAGACATCTGCTCTTGAAAGCCGCACCTGGGATGAGGCGGTTTATCTCAAGGTCGCCTCTCAAATGGCTTACAAAATGGCTGGTATCCGCTCTCCTCGCAAAGAAATAGACTTTGCAGAAATCAACGACGAGTATTCATATAAAGAACTCCAGCATTTAGAGGCACTCGGTATTTTTGCCAAAGGCGAATCAGGTAAGTCAGTAGAAGCGGGACTCACCGAAATCACTGGCGAATTCCCGGTAAATGCCTCAGGCGGTAATCTTGGTTGCGGTGCTACATTAGAATTAGATGGCGGTCATAAGGTCATTGAAATAGTTCTACAACTTCGTGGTCAGGCAGGTACAAACCAGTTGAAGAATGCTCGCACCGGACTGGCTGCCTCATGGAGAGGCGTTCCTACTACAACCGGTGCGGTCGCTATTTTAGCAAAAGAATAATCTGATATTTTAAGGAGGTAAGAATGTCACATAGAAGAGTTGCAGTGGTCGGAGCCGGAATGACCAAGTTCGTTCGTTTTGCCAAAGAGACACCAGGCGAATTAGCGTATCAGGCAGGTAAAATGGCGCTTGAGTCCTGCGAGATGGATATATCCCAGATAGATTCCGTTTCTATCGGTTCCGCTCCTGACGCCTTTGACGGCTTTCATATGAAAGGCGAGATGCTGGCAGAACCAAGCGGAGGCTGGCGCAAACCAGTGATGCGTAATTATGTCGGCGGTGGAACTGGTGTAATGAGTATCATTCACGGTTGGCAACATGTCGCTTCAGGTTTATTTGATACCTGTCTGGTTGTTTGTGAAGAAAAGATGTCCAGTGCCTTCCCGCATCCAGCCGGTGCGTTCTTGACTATTTTTGACCATACCACTGAACAACCCATAAAACCGACGCTCCTCTGGATTTTCGCTATAGAGATGAACCGTTTTATGCACGTTCACGGCTATAAGAAGGAAGAAATCGCTCTGGTCGCCGTGAAGAACAAAAAGAATGCCCTTGACCATCCGGCGGCTCAATTAGGCGCGGAAATCACGGTTAAGGATGTGCTTAATTCCGAGATAATGGCATGGCCTGTGAATCGGCTTGATGTCAGTCCTACCAGTGACGGTGCTGTGGCGATTGTCCTTGCGGCTGAACACATTGCCCGCCGCGTTACGGAAAAACCGGTCTGGGTTGACGGCGTGGGCTGGACCCTTGATTCTGCTTACTGGTGCACCAGAGACCTGTATTACCCTGATTATGTAGAGGTTGCGGCACGAAAGGCATATGAAATGGCTGGTATCAAAGAGCCATCAAAAGAGATACACATTGCCGAGCCATATGACCCATTTACTTATAAAGAACTTCATCATCTGGAAGGTTTGATGCTCTGCCCCAGAGGCGGGTCAGTCAAGATGTTACTTGACGGTGTTACACAACGAAATGGTAACCTGCCGGTTTGCCCGTCAGGCGGACTGCTTGGTGTTGGCAATCCGATTTCCGCCGCAGGTCTGATGAAAGTTGCTGAAATATTCTGGCAACTCAGGGGCGAAGCCGGAAAGAGACAGGTGCCGGGTAATCCTAAATGCGGCGTGGCTCAGGCATGGGGCGACCTGATGCAGGTCGGAACCGTTGTAGTAATGAGAAATTAACGAAGGAGAATAATATGACTATTAGTAATAAGCAAATGACCAAAGAGATGATTGAGAAGACCGTTACCTCCCTTTCCCGCGAGGATGTTATTGGTAACAAGGTTATTACCAGTAAATGGGAGCCGAAACTCCAGTACGCATGGGATAACGGTCCTGCTATCGGCAGATATCTTGCCGAGTTAAAGAACGGAAAACTCATCGCCAAGAAATGCAGGAAATGCAACAGGATTATGATTCCACCCAGAATGTTCTGTGAACTCTGCTGGAGACCGACTGATGAATGGGTCTATGTAAAAGATAGCGGCACAGTCAATACCTTTGTTATCAGCCATGTGGACTGGAAGGCAGGCCGTCTGGATATAAAAGGGGGCGTAAGACCTTTTACGCCTGCGGTTATTGAAATAGACGGCGCTTCAGAGGGTATGGGAATTCTTCATATGATTGATGAAATAGACCCGCAGAAGATAAAAATCGGAATGAAGGTCAAGGCCATTTGGAAAAAACCCGCTGAAAGAGAAGGCGCAATTACTGATATTCTATACTTTAAACCCCGTTAGAGATAGGAGATTGATATGGCTTTAATAGAAAGATTGCAGAAGAATATTGATGCAGGCAACCGTCGCGGTGAGATACCGATGAATTATGTCTATACGGCTGGCAGAGCCCTTGATGAGTTCTTCAAAACTATCAGAGATAAAGGAGAATTCATCCGCGCAAAATGCACTAATTGTAATCTGGTCTATCTGCCACCGAGAATCTATTGCGAACGGTGTTTCTCTAAAACAGAGGAAAAATATGTTAATGTCCCGAATAAGGGCATAATTCATACTTTTACTGTATGCCACGAAACCTATCAGGAAGAGCATAAAGATACTCCTTCTATTGTTGCCTTGATAAAGATGGAGAACTCAAGCGGTGGATTGTTGCACTGGATTGGCGAGGTTGAGCCAGAGAAATGCTATATCGGTATGCCTGTGCAAGCGGTCTTCAAACCTAAAAAAGACAGAGAAGGCGGAATCCTGGATATAAAATACTTTAAACCCAGCACATAAATTAGGGCATACTGAAAAACTCCAAATATTTCTATAACTCTTGTAATATCAGATAGAA
>JAGUXD010000068.1 GCA_020062035.1 Candidatus Brocadiia bacterium
ACTTGATTTTTGGTTTAGATTTGAGTTATATTCCTTGCGGTATAACATTAGATAAGACTTTTTATCTTATCTTTGAAATTCCATACAACGAGTTAAGACGATAAGGGAACGGAGATAAAAACCAACCCATTGGGCTGACGGAAAAAGTCTATTCGTTTAATAAGATATAAAATCATTTTTCAGCAGACCCTAAATTAAGCGGTTAGCAAAAAGGAGTTGCTGGTTCTGGATAATCTCCTGGGTCGGCCCGTGTGCTATGATTTTGCCTTTATTCATAATCACGGTTCTCTGGGTAAGTTTCTGTATCATATCTAAGTCGTGACCGGCTATGATTTTGGTGCCGGGGATATTATGAATAAGTTCTATGAATTCTCTTCTGGCTCTTGGGTCTAAACTTATCGTTGGCTCATCAAGCACGAGAATCTCCGGGTTCATCACCAGAATCCCTGCTAAGGCAATCTTTTTTTTCTCGCCTAAACTAAGGTGATGGGGCGATTTGCCTTCAAAACCGCTTAAACCGAAATGTGCAAGAATAGAGGTAATTCTCTCTTTTATCTGCAATTCTTCAATGCCGACATTTAAGAGACCAAATGCAATGTCATCAAATACCGTAGCCATAAATAATTGGTCATCAGGGTTCTGGAATACCATTCCCACTTTCTGCCTGATGGTTTTAAGGTTGTGACGATTAATGCTAATGCCATCTATGGTAATCTCTCCTGTTTTACCAATGAGGGTAGCATTAAGATGTAAGAGAAGCGTGGATTTACCAGCGCCGTTTGGTCCGATAATTCCTACAGAGTCACCCTTCTTAATATCAAGATTGATTCCTTCAAGGACAAGGTCACTATCAGGATACTTAAACGATAGGTCTTTTATTGTAATCAAACTACTCATCCCAGACAAGTATTATTAGTAATAAGATTATTATGATAAATCCTGCATCTTGGAGATTCAGTTTTAGATTATGCATCAGGCGGATATTGCCATCAAATCCCCGTGAGCGCATTGACAGATAGACCCGCTCAGAGCGTTCGTAAGAACGAATAAAAAGCAAGGCAATCATATTACCCAATAGTTTTATCTGCCTGATAATATAGCCGCCGAACCAGCGGGCATTTCTTGCCCTTTGCATCCGTTCTGCTTCATCTATTAAGACAAAAAGATAACGATACATAAAAGAAACCAGTATAAGCAAGGCCTTCGGCACCTTCAAAACCTCGAGTCCTTTTAACAGAACAGTGAATCTGGTGGTGGATGTCAATAAGGTAAGCAGGATAACGGAATATACTGCTTTAGAAAGAACATTCCAGGATATAAGTAAGCCCTCATAAGTAATGCGGAGTTTGAGAAGATATAAATTTAGTGTCAATACGGTTTGTCCTTGCTTAAAGAAGGGAATAAATAATATGATAGTAATCACAAAGGGGATAACCAGGAGGACCCTTTTGAGTATGAATAATAAGGGGATATAACTTAAGATAATCAGAGCCGTGATGATAAGGGCATATTGGGCAAAGATAGAGAAATTATGCGGTGGTGTCAACACTATCACAACAATAAATCCTAAAAAAGAGATTATTTTGGTGCGCGGGTCAAGCCGATGCAGAAAACTATCACGCTCACTGTATTTATCAATAAAAGAATGTTCCATAACCCAATTTACTCATCCCTAATTACCCACACTTTTCCGTGATGAACCAAATGTTTAAAGGTCATCCTTTGAGCCCTTTTATCTTTTGAGCCGTTGAGCGTTTCTTGATGATTAAAGCCAGTCCATAAGTCAATCCGAAGACAATCACGACGCCCAGTCCGCCCGCAATCGCGGTGGCGATTTTCTCATTGGAGACGCCCGGGAAAAGATAATCAGGTATTAGACCGGTCAGGAATGAATGTGCTTTTTCCAAAAAGCCTTCGTCTTCTCCGACTTTTTCCAGTCCGTCAGGTGAAGATGAGGCAAAAGGTGACAATACAATCGCCAGAACAAACGCAATCAATAAACCGATAATAACAATTGTTCTCATAATATAACTCCTTCCATATTATTCGCTTAAGTTTATTTTCTATATTTTTTCTAATTCCAAAAGGTCAGGCCGGGTAGTCATAATGAAACTGATAACCGCGACAGTTATTAAACCTTCGCCGATGCCGATTAAGACGTGCCAACCGACCATAGCAGGTAGAGCCACATTCAATGGCATTGTTCCTGAGATAGCCAATTCCAGGGCGCAGGCGCTGGCGGCAAGGACTATGCAACACCAGGCAGCAATGAATACGGCGATTAATCTGCCTATTTTACCTCTGATTATTTTGTATAAGATAAAATAAATAATGTATCCCAGTAATGAGCCAATGACTGCCATATTAAAGATATTGGCGCCGAGTGCAGTTATGCCACCATCCGCAAAGACAAGACACTGAACGATTAGAACAGTAGTCATTATAAGAATGCCGGCAAAGGGTCCGAGCAGGACCGCGGCAAGCACCGCGCCCATAAAATGACCCGAGGTGCCGCCGGCTACCGGGAAATTCAGCATCTGAGCGGCAAAGATAAAGGCAGACATAATACCCATCAAGTGGATATGCTTCTCATCCATTTTCCTGTTTGACCGCGCAACGCTTAACGCAATAAATCCGGCAGAAATCACGCCTAAACTCACCCAGGTTTTGGTATCTAAAAAACCGTCTGGTATATGCATATATCTACCTCCTATTTTAATAGTAAATTATTGCTTTTTC
>JAGUXD010000037.1 GCA_020062035.1 Candidatus Brocadiia bacterium
TGACACCATTAGCAAACTTATTAATATTCCTGTTATTACGGTTAGAATATCAGATGGACTTATTCAAACGGCTTGTGTTTTATATGAGACATTGTGTTATTTCATGGGAGAACCGCCGACAATTCTCAATAGCCAAAAAGCGATAGAATTAAGTCAAAATTACTGGACTTGTCAGACCAAAAAGATTAAAGTAGAACTTAATTTTAGCACCCTAACAACATTGGAAAACGGGATAAGAAAAACTGCTCAGTGGTATTTAGAAAACAAGTGGATTTGATAAAGAACATGTAACTATTTAGCCTGTTACCGTGACGCTGATGAATATCGGGGAAAGGGTCCAATTGAGATTCTTTGCCTGCGGCTCAGAATAACAGAGAGGATGAATAGTTACAGAATATGAAAGGAGAAAATATTATATGGGCACACAAATGGTTACTTATAATTTGATAATTTTGCGTGTATCACCACAGGGCTTACTTTCTGCCACGCAGAAATTTGCAGAAATATTTTCATTAGAAATAGAGCCGGCAGAGCAAATCTTAAGAGGAGCACCTATTGTATTCTTAACAGATTTAAGCAGAGAATACTTAAGAACATTAAGAGAACAGTTGCTTACTTTATCTAAAATGGGTATAGAGTTTATGCTGTCTACACGGTTGTCAACAACAATTCCGCGGGTGGTTTGGCCCATTAAGAAACCTCAGTATCTGGAATCTTCAGGTGAACTAATTAGATATGTGGATTTCCAGTGGCGAGGAAATGCCTTTATTTGTCCTAATTGTGCCGAGACATTTATTTTCCGACGACTTGGTAATCCTTTAGCAAGATATTTGAAAGTTAAAGAGGAAATGGCAATTGCTGCAAAAACAACTATTCCGCAAGAGAAAATTACTCCTTCTGTAAGTATATCTGCAGAAAAACCAAAAGAGCAACCCGTGGAGTTAGACGAAAGTGATGTGGTTGAATTGGCTCCTTTAACTGATGCCCAATTAGACAACCCAAGTGAATCAGTAGTAGAACTTATACCTGTTGAAGAAAGAAAATTTAGTTCTGAAGACCTTGAGCCAATAGATATACTTGAAACACCTAAAGAACCTGATGTTCCTGAAGCGGTTCCGGAAGAAGTTGCAGAAGCAGAACTAGCACCCGCACCATCTGCTTCTTGTAGCGTTTTTATTACTTTTCTTCCTCCTCATAAAAAAACAACTGCTATTCAGTTAATTACTGAAATAAAGGGAGTTTCTGTAAAAGAGGCACAGGCACTCATATCTAAACCAGTGGTACCTATTTTGAAAGATGTAACTGAGGCAGAAGCCAATAAATGTTTAGAGGAATTCCAGAAAGTAGGGATAAAAGGTAAAATAGTAAAAAAATAGCTAGCCATGGGAGTCGAACCCATAACCTTCCCGTTACGAACGGGATGCTCTGCCATTGAGCTAGGCTAGCATAGTAGTTATAATATTATATTATAACCCCGCTGGGGTCAAGCGATTTAGTATAATCTTACTAAAACCATGGAAAGGAGTAGCAATGATATCAGCGATGATAATAAGTGCGGTCAGAACTGCGCTTGGCAGGTTTAATGGTTCATTAACATCTTTTTCAGCACCCAAATTAGGTAGTTTAGTTATTGAGAGTACTATTAAAAGGGCAGAAATTTCTGCTGATTTAGTAGATGAGGTAATAATGGGTAATGTAATCAGTTCCGGTTTAGGTCAGCATCCGGCTCGTCAGTCAGCGCACTATGCTGGGGTGCCTGATAGGGTAGGAGCACTCACTATAAATAAAGTATGTGGTTCTGGTTTGAAATCTGTAATGCTTGCGGCTAATTCTATTAGAGCCGGTGAGTATCAAGTAATCGTTGCTGGTGGAATGGAAAGTATGACTAATGCGCCTTATCTTCTGCCCTCAGCCCGTTTTGGACAACGGCTTGGACATACCGAACTTGTTGACGCTATGATTTATGATGGTATATGGGATATTTACAATGATTTTCATATGGGAATTACTGCTGAACTTGTGGCTGATAAATATAAAATCACAAGGGAAAGGCAAGATAGATTCGCTTTAGCGAGCCATCAAAAGGCAAATAGAGCAACTAAAGAAGGTAAATTTAAGGAAGAAATCCTTCCTATTACATTACCTGCTTCTAAAGGCAAAGAGCCAGTTATATTTGATAAAGATGAGGGTGTGAGAGAAGATACCACATTGGAAAAATTATCACAATTAAAACCCGCTTTCAAGGAAAATGGAACTGTTACAGCCGGTAATGCCTCACAAATTTCTGATGGTGCAAGTGCATTAGTTATAATGTCAAAAGATGCACAGGAGAAAATGAATCTGAAGCCCTTAGCACGGATTATTGACTATGCAACAGGAGGCATGGCACCTGAATGGGTAATGATGGCACCATTAGAAGCAGTTAAAAATCTGTTAGAAAAGACCAAGATGAAAATAACAGATTTCGATTTAATAGAGCATAATGAGGCTTTTTCCGTAGCATCTCTAGCAATAATCCAGGAACTACATCTTAATCCTGATATCGTAAATATTCACGGTGGGGCAGTTGCTTTAGGTCATCCAATTGGTTGTAGTGGGGCAAGGGTCCTGACTACTTTAATTTATGCCTTAAAACAGCGAAGTCTTAAAAAAGGTCTGGCAACATTGTGCCTCGGTGGAGGAAATGCTGTCGCGATGGCAATTGAACTTTTATAATATCCAAATGGAAATATGCCAAATATAACTAAAATAACTAAAAAAAGATTGGGGGAAATCCTTATTGATGAGGGATTAATTACTAAAGAACATGTCCAGGAGGGACTCAGTGAGCAACAGAAATCAGGTGGAATGCTCGGAGAAAATCTTGTGAAACTCGGCTATATTACCGAAATGGATATCGCATCCGCTTTAGCAACCCAATTTGGTCTGCCTTATATAGATGTTACCCGTTATAACATATCCAAAGAGGTGTTTGACCTTTTACCATTAGATTTTATTAAGCAATTAATCATTCTGGATAAAATTGGCTCTGTTGTTATCATAGCAATTTCTTCGCCTCTGAACGAAAAGATATTTGCAGAGATAGAAAAAATAACTTCCTGTCAAATATTTGCTTTTGTTAGTACGAGTTCTCAAATCCAGCAAGCAGCCCAGATGGTTCAAAACCAGGGGAAGAAGAAATAAATTTCCCGTCCCGATGGACATCGGGATAACAACAATTATGAAAACCAGTTTAGATAAAAAGATTAATAATCTATTGGTAAAATATAAAATTATCTCTTCCGAGAAAAACCAAGAGATTACAAAGCAATCACTTAACAGTGATTTACCTTATCCAGAATTCTTAATCCAGAATAACATAGTTTCCGAGCATGCCTTATTATCATTACTCGCATTAGATTCTAACACACCACCAATAGATATTGATAAAATGACCCCCGAGGAAGATTTGGTCATGTCTTTTGATAGAAATAGATTAGAGTCCTACAGTATGCTACCTTTAGCCAGAATAGGTGCTATTATGACCGTAGCGGTTTCTAATCCGTATGATGTGGTAATGATGGATGAAGCGAGGGTGTTTTTTAATAGTGAATTACGATTGGTTGTTTCCACCTCTTCCAAGATTAAGCAAAAGATAGAGCATATTTATAATCCCGGAGAACAAGAGATGGAGAACCTATTAGACGAAAGTATGGCTGATGATGTGGAGATTACCAAGGTTGATACAGGAGACGATTTAAGTGCTGACGAGTTAGCCAAATCAGCCGAAGATGCTCCGATTGTTAAGTTTGTGAACAAAATAATTTATAAGGCATTAGAAGAAAAAGCAAGTGATATTCATATAGAGCCCTTTGAAAAGATGGTTTCTATCCGCTATCGTAAAGACGGTGTTCTTCATGAAGCGGTGTCTCCTCCCAAGAAGGTTTTTAATGCCATTATCTCAAGGATAAAAATAATGACTGCTCTTGATATTGCAGAAAGACGCATTCCTCAGGACGGCAAATTTCAGATTAAGTTTGAAGGACGACAGATTGACTTCAGGGTCTCTACATTGCCGACCATTTTTGGTGAGAAGGTTGTAATGAGGGTTCTTGATTCATCAAGTATCACACTGGGTCTGGATGTATTGGGATTTGAGCCAGAGGCACTTGATGCCTTCAGACGAGCCGTTCATTCTCCTTATGGGATGCTTTTAGTAACAGGACCGACCGGCAGTGGGAAAAGCACGACCCTTTATTCAGCCGTTAAAGAGATTATGTCAGGTGAGGACAATATGATGACCGTAGAAGACCCTGTAGAATATCAATTAGAAGGCGTGGGACAGGTCCCGATAAAACCCAAACGGGGCTTGACTTTTGGCCTTGCTTTACGTTCCATACTCCGTCAGGACCCAAATAAAATAATGATTGGTGAAATTAGAGATGGTGAAACAGCCGGTATCGCAGTAAAGGCCGCTATGACAGGTCATCTGGTCCTAAGCACTTTACATACTAATGACGCCGCATCTTCTATATCACGACTTATTGATATGGGAGTTGATAAGTTTCTGGTTGCATCTTCTGTAATATTAATCGCGGCCCAGCGGCTTGCCAGAAAACTTTGTGATAAATGTAAAAAACCACTTGAAAAATTGCCTGATGCTGATAAACTAATTCGGATTGGGTTTAAGCCCGAAGAATGTTCTGCCGTTACGATTTATCACCCGGTCGGCTGTTCACAATGTAATAAGGGCTATAGAGGAAGATTTGCTATCCTGGAAACATTAGAAATTGATGATGAAATACGTAGAATGATTATTAAAGGCGAGCCGGTTATTGATATTAAAAATTATGCGATAAAGCAGAGAGAGATGCTTACCTTAAGACGCACTGGAGTCCTTAATATAGCGCGGGGGCGAACCTCTATCGAAGAAGTATTGAAAATGACAGAACAATAATATGTTAACTAGTATAGATAAAAAAATCGGCCGACTCTTGGTTAAAAACAAGGTCTTTCCTCAGGATAAATATGATGAAATAGCAGAGGTATCTACTAAAGAAAATAAACCCTTTATAGATATCATTCTGGATAAGAAAATACTTAATGAGTATGACCTCTTGAGTTATTTATCACAGTATGTAAATATTCCTCCGATTATTCCCAATAAGATAACCGTAGATGACGAAACGCTCTCAATAATCGATGAGAATAAGGCAATTGAATATAATATTTTACCGCTATCAAAAATTGGAAGTATTCTTACATTAGTGATTTCTAATCCTTTTGAGATTATAAGGTTGGATGATATTAAGATTTTAACGCAATGTGAATTACGATTGGTTCTGACATTAGACCGATGGCTACAAGAGGCGATTACCAAATCATATCACCCGGAAGACCACAAAGTGAATGAATTTATTGAGGACATTGCGGGCGGGACCATTGATTTAGAGGTAACTCAATCTTCAGAAGAAAAAGATGACAAATTAGACTTAACAAAGATTTCTGGTGAGGCAGGCGACTCCCCGGTCGTAAAGTTGGTAAATATGATGATTTCCAAGGCATTAGATGATGGTGTGTCAGATATCCATATAGAGCCGTATGAGAAAAAGGTACAGGTTCGTTTTCGCTATGACGGCGTTTTACAGGAGACCTTTTCACCACCCAAAAAACTCCATAATGCAGTTGTTTCTCGTATAAAGATTGTATCTCATTTAGATATCTCTGAACGTCAACTCCCTCAGGATGGTAAGTTTCAGTTAACAAAGGGTAATAAACGAGTTGATGTGCGCGTTTCGGTAGTGCCTACTGTTCACGGTGAAAGAGTCGTCTTAAGAATATTGGATTCCTCTGCATTAAATGTCAGTTTAGCGGACTTGGGCTTTGAGAAAAAGGACTTTGACGCATTCCAGAGGGCAATTAATGCGTCTTATGGAATGGTTCTTATCAGCGGACCTACCGGCTGTGGTAAAACCACCACCCTTTATTGTGCAATTAAAGAAATCTATGACCCTGATGATAATTTAGTTACTGTAGAAGACCCTGTAGAATATCAATTACCCGGTATTATTCAGGTACCTGTAAATGTAAAACAGGGTATGACCTTTGCAGCCGCTTTACGTTCTATCCTCAGGCAGGACCCTGATATTATTATGATTGGTGAAATGCGCGATTTTGATACTGCTGATATCGCAGTCAAAGCCGCGATCACAGGACACGTGGTTTTTAGCACTTTACATACAAATGACAGTATCTCTACAGTTTCTCGTTTAGTAGATATGGGAATTGACCCTTTTATGATTTCTTCTGCGCTTCTTTTAGTGGCTAATCAACGGCTCATAAGAAAACTCTGTCCGCATTGTAAATCACCGGCTAAAATTCCAGCAAAACGTTTGACTTCTATTGGCTTTACTGAACAAGAAGCCGAGACATCTCAAATTTTTCAGCCGGTTGGTTGCTCCAGATGTATCAATGGCTATAAAGGCCGCGCCGCAGTATATGAGGTCCTGGAATTAGATGATGAAATACGTCGCTTGATTATTAATGATGTATCTCCATTAGAAATAAAAGATTATGCTATCAACAAAATTGGCTTAACCACTATTAGACGCTCGGCTATTCTTAAAGCCCTTCAGGGAGAAACATCAGTTGATGAAGTTGTAAAAAGCACTTAAAAGGAGTTTTAGAATATGAAGCAATTCCGTTATACTACCAGAGCCGCTGATGGCAGTCAGACCAAAGGAACCTTGAATGCCATTACGCGCATAGAAGCAACTAATGAATTACGAAGAAGAGGATGGGTGGTTATTTCTCTTGAAGAAGTATCTGCCAAAAAGGGAATCCTGAGTTTCCTTCAGCCAGCCCCTGCCAAAAAGGCATCTACTGAAGATTTGGTGATTTTTACCAGACAACTTTCTACGATGATTGGTGCCGGCATTCCCCTTCTGGAGTGTCTTGAGGTTTTACAGGAACAGGCAGATAAACCCGGTATTAAACTGGTTGTTAATGAAATTATAGAGAAGGTTCGGGGTGGCACTGATTTTTCTGAGGCGATTTCCGGCTATCCCAAAATATTCTCCAAGATATATATCAATATGATTAAAGCCGGTGAGGCATCCGGTCAATTGGACGTAATTCTCATAAGATTAGCAGAATTCTTGGAAAGCACCCAAGCACTCAAGAGAGAAATTAAATCAGCAATGACCTATCCGGTTATTTCTCTTTCTCTGATTATTCTTATCTTGGTTGGATTGATGATATTTCTGGTTCCTCAATTTGAGAAGATTTTCAAGGGATTAAATGTTGACCTACCGCTTCCAACCAGAATTCTTATGAATATTAGTAATGCAATGACATCTTATTGGTGGCTCTGGGCTCCCGCGCTTATTGGCTTTATTCCTCTACTTTCAGCAATTAGCAAGACCAATAAAGGTGGATATTTCTTTGATTGGTTGATCTTACGACTACCTGTTTTTGGGGACCTTTTTAAGAAGGTTGCGATTTCCCGTTTCAGCAAAACCTTTGCCACTCTTATTAAAAGCGGGGTACCGATTTTGGGCGCATTGGAAATAGTTGCAGCTACATCCGGTAATCGGCTTATTGAGGACGCAATTACTACTGCTAAAGAAAATGTCCGCAAAGGTGAAACTTTAAGTGACCCCTTAAGTAGAAATAAAGTCTTTCCTCCAATGGTAACAAGGATGATAGGAATCGGTGAAAAATCAGGTGCCTTAGAATCTCTGCTTGAGAAAATCTCGGAATTCTATGACCAGCAGGTAAAATCCGCAGTTGAATCCTTAACCTCAATGATTGAACCATTGATGATTGGTACAATGGGTCTAATCGTCGGTGGCATTGTCCTTGCGATTATGATGCCTATCTTTGAAATCCAGAAAGCAGTTGGTAAAAAGAAATAAATGCAAGAGACCTCATCTGCTTTATTATCGCGTTTGAAATGGGCTCTTTTCTGGCGTTTTATTGTCGCATTTCTATCACTGAGTGCGGTCTTGCTTTATAACCTTCCTTTCAAGGAGCCACCTTTTTTCCCATCGCGCTTTTTAGCCGCTTACATTATTCTTATTATCGCATTATTTAGCAGTATCATCTATTTTTTGTCATTTAAGATATTTACCAGAAGGTTAAAAGAACTCACGATTTTCCAGATAACAGCGGATATTTTTCTTACAACCCTTCTGGTCTATTGCACCGGCGCTTCAGCCAGCATCTTTGTTACGGTTTATTTTCTCTTGATTCTGTTCGCTAATCTTCTTGTCTCAGCCAGAGTCGGACTTTTCTTTGCAACCTTATCTACTATATTATTATCCGTAATTAGTATTTTATATTCAATTTCTTCTGCCGGACATTTTAACCTGCCTTTATTAACTGTTGATTATGTTAAATCAACGGCACAGGGATTTCGCTTTATCTTTCCGTATCTCTTTTTCTTTACCTTGATTATTCATTTTATCGCTTACTCTTTTGGCAGATTGGTTAACGCCTTAAATTACGAACGGATTCTCAAATCAAAAATCCTGCATGATATGACCAGTGGTATTATTGTGCTTTCCCCTCAGGGAAAAATCATCTATGCCAATCCACAGACACATCAAATGTTGGGCATCCAGGTGGGACAAAAACAGTTTTTAAGCACTCAGGATATTAATATTTCTCTTGAAGGGTTTTTAAATACCGCGGAAAGATTAGACATTTCTCAAAGACAGAGATTTCTGGAGTTCGGCAGGCGGTTTTTGTCGCAAAATTATAATAACACTACAACCCCTTTTATCCTGAAGGTTTATTCAGCAAATGGCGACGATTATAATTTACTGGATATTAAAGCGTCCTTTTGGAAAACGGTTTCTGATAAGTTATCAGGCGTGATTATTTTACTTGATGATATTACTTTAGAGCAGAAACTGCAGGAAACATCTAAACAGAGCGAATTCCTTAGGTCACTGCAGGAAATGTCATTCAGCGTGGCTCACGAAATACGCAACCCCTTATCTTCTATTAGAGGAGCAGTTCAGGAATTATCACGACAACTTAAAAACCAGATGGTTTCTAACCAAACAAAACTGATGCAGACAGTTATAAAAGAA
>JAGUXD010000182.1 GCA_020062035.1 Candidatus Brocadiia bacterium
ATAAATGCGGATAGGGATGTATATATATATGTATACTTTTATGGCTCAGAACAGATTCGTTTTTACCAAGGAAATGGGTATGGTCCTATCCTGGTTTCGCAAGAAAGTCCGTTTATCACAATTCGGACCCGCTTGTGCAGTATTGATAGATGCATCTAAGAATTGGCATGGGGTAAAGATGACGGTGGAGGCGTTAGTTATGTACCAGATAATTAAGCGGGCATTGAGCACAGAGTGGCTGAGATTTTTTACAGTATGTCTTACCCGCTCTCACCAATAAGGCGTGGAATTCATTAAAGACCTTCGTGTCTGGCTCAAATGCCTCCTCAAATAACCTCTTCAGTTCGTCGTAAGTGGTTTCTTCCGGAATAAACCTATGCCGGTGCATTATTCTGTATGTATAGGCATCCACAACAAAGGTGGGTTTTTTAGCCGCATAGAGGATAATAGAATCAGCTGTTTCAGGACCAATCCCCGGAATGCTTAAGAGTTCTTCCCTTAAAACAGAGATATCTTTTCTAAATAATCTGTCCAGATTTCCATCATAGTTGGCAAAGAACCAGTCAATAAATGCCTTGAGCCGTCTTGCCTTAATATTAAAATAGCCGGCTGGTTTAATATGCTCTGCTAATTCGTCTAAAGAACAATGGTATAATTTTGTGGGTGATAACAAGTTAGCCGATTTGAGATTATTGATAGCTCTCTGGACATTAGACCAATTGGTATTCTGGGTCAGGATTGCGCCGATGATTACCTCAAAAGGTGTTTTAGCGGGCCACCACTGTTGCTCACCAAAATGCTCAAGCAATTTGTGATAAATCTCTGTTAAGATTCTGGCAGTTGCCATCTCTTATTTTTTACTCTCCTGAACTTTCTGGATGAGAAAACTGAGATTGCTTCTTATTTTATCGGCTTCCGGTGTATCAGGATAAAAATGAAGTAGTTCGTTTGCCTTCTGCAAAGCCATTAGCCAACTTTCCAGTTTAATATAGTTTTTTACCTCTTCCATTAGGGATGTCATGTCAGGTTTACTTGTTTGAGCGGTGGTTTCTACTATTTCATAAGATTGAGGTGTTGGAAAACTCTGAGGCTTGGCTAGAGTCTTAATGGGGGGGAACTCAGATTTTGTAGCGTCCGCCTCGCTAATAAAGCGGGACGGAACTTTCTTTGCTTGAATAATTTCTTTTCCCATTGTTCTTACATCCCGTAGGGACGGTTTCGGTGTTGTTTTATCTCCTTGCTTAACTCTTTGGACTTTGTTCACATTATAAAACATCAACCATAATCCAGCAGTCGTGCAAAAAAGGAACAAAACCGCTAATAAAAGTATTTCACGAGAAATAATCATCTGAGTGGTATTCAAATAAATTATCGGTAATATAACACCTGCTGATAAGTAAAGAACAGATATAAAATATTTCATTTAATTTTAGGAGCAGATGGCTCATGAACAGTTAGAGAAGAAAAGTAAAGGAAATCTCCTATTCCTGAAGTTAAAATCTCCTTAAATTCTTCCTTCTCTATACCTTTTTCACCCACCTCAACTGGTATAATTGTCCTATATGTTGCCGGATATCGCTTATGAGAACGTTCCGGTATATTAAACTTATAATTGATATGTCCCTGCCCGGCAACAACTATTATCTGGATACCCTTATCATTGGTTGATTTTAGATAATTAGCAATTGCTTCTCCAAAGGTTTCATCCCAGATACATTGTAAAACATATAATTTTTCTACCATTGTCGGTGCGACCCTTCCTGAAGTTAACATTCCGCTAAATTGTTTCATCACATATTCGCGGTGTGCGGAGTTTGTTGTGTCTATATCCCTGGCAATAAGTTGTTGTTCTTCTGGTGTAAGTTTATCCCAGCCCATATCCAACATTTTATTCTTTATTTCCCGTTCAACATTTAACCCCAGAAGTTTGAGTTTATTCTTATGTGCGTAACGAATCAATGGTGAATAATGTTTGTACCAGTCGCCGAAGCCCTTTATCACTATATTATCAAATTCCTCTTCACTAATTTTTCCGTTGATATAATCGTCCAATATGGGCTGTTTTGAGCGGTATAAAAACTCCATCGCCAGAACCGTCTTAGAGTTTTTCTGGCTGATGCTCCTTAAGATATTTTCCTGCAGTTTGTGATGAGCGTCATTAGTATGTGATTCTGCTACATAAATAATCTGAATGTTTTTTAGCCGTCCTATCAAATCATCATATTTTAATATCTCTAATGTCTTAAGGTCCACATAAGAGTTATACAATTCAGGTAATTTTAGAGAGATAAGTGTTTCTATGGTTTTAGTAAGAGTGTTATTTTCTTTTCCTGCAATTTTCTCCGCAGAGCCACAAGAAAAAGACACAACACTCATCACTATTACTCCTGTAAGCATTATTGTTTTATACATATATTCCCTTCTATTTTATTTAACAATCTTAACCATTCACTTTTAATATCGGCAACAATTTTTTTAGTATCTTTTTCAGAAAGATTGGCAAAGCGTCCTTGTGCCCCAAGATAACTTCTGATAAGTTTATTATCCGGAGATATTTGTTGTGGTTTATTAAGTGTATATTTTAAGCCGTTTTCTACTTCATACAGCGGGAAGATGCCGCTTTGTACAGCCAGCCGGGTTAGTTTGATAGAAATTTCAGATGAACATTTCCAGCCCGTCGGACAGCATACCAGTGCGTGGATAAACCGTGTTCCTTTTATATCTTTGGCTCTCTTTAATTTCCTGATAAAATCATCAGGATAAGAAACTGATGCGGTTGCGGCATAAGGAATCCGATGCGCCACCATAATATCCATTATATTCTTTTTGGGCTCCTCCTTAGCAGCAGGTGTCGTAGAACTCCACGCACCCCAAGGCGTTGCAGAACTGCGTTGAATACCGGTATTCATATACGCCTCGTTATCATAACAAACATAGATAAAATCATCATTTCGCTCTGCTGCCGCGGAAAGTGCCTGTAATCCAATATCAAATGTCCCTCCATCGCCTGCCCAAGCAAGAACTGTAATATCCTTTTTACCAAGTATATCAAGAGCCGCTTTTATACCTGATGAAACAGAGCCAGCGGTCTCAAAAGCCGTATGAAACAAAGGTACTTTTACCGCAGAATATGGGAACGGACCATTAATAATAGACCAGCAACAAGCAGGAAGTACTACCATTGTCTTTTTACCGAGTGCCTTAAGAGCCAGACGCATTGCCAGCGCCCCGCCACAACCCGGACACGCCAGATGCCCCGGATGCATATTCTCTTCTTGTGGTATAGTAAATTTCATCTTAATTTTCTCAATCCAACATATTTTATCCGGTTATCTGCTTTATTATTTTTACGAACATCAATTACGATTTCCATAATTGTATCTGGTGTTACATCGCGTCCCCCAATACCTGTAATATAACCGAATATTTCTGGTCTTCTGGCATTATTACAGAAGGCAGATTTTATCTCCTGACATAAGATTCCTCCAACTCCGTAACCAATATTCCTGTCAATTACCGCAACCTTTTTACAATCCTCTAATGCTTCAATCACCTCTTGTGCCGGGAATGGTCTGAACATCCTGATTTTAAGCAATCCGATTTTTTCGCCTTGTTTTCTGAGATTATCAATTACCTCTCGCGCTGTTGATGTGATTGTACCTGATGTTACTAAAATTATCTCTGCCCGAGCACAGCGATATGGCTCTATCAGTCCATAATTTCGTCCAGAAAACCTCTTGAATTCTTTATCCACCTTCCGGGCAAGTGTTAGCGAATACTCCATTGCCTCCTGTATCTGGTATTTTAACTCAAAGTTATAATCAGGTGTAACTAATGCTCCAAAAGCCAAGGTTTGATTTAAGTCCATTTTGTATTGTGGCTTGTATGGCGGTAAAAACTTATCTACTAATTTCTGCTCCGGGATATCCACTCCTTCAGAAGTATGAGAAAGCACGAAGGCATCAAGCACCACCATTACTGGAAGCAAGACCGTTTCGGCAATTTTATAGCCCTGAATAATCGTATCAATAACTTCCTGATTGGATTCGCAATAGAATTGTAACCAGCCCGTATCCCGTTGTGAAAGCGAATCGTTCTGGTCTGTCCAGATAGACCAGCCCGGTGCCATTGAGCGATTTACATCAGCCATTACAATAGGCATTCTTCCATTTGCGGCCCAGTGAATAAGTTCGTGCATTAAAGCAAGCCCTTGGGCTGATGTTGCAGTAAATGCCCGAGCCCCCGCGATTGAAGCACCAATACAAGCCGCTAATGCAGAGTGTTCTGATTCCACCTTAATAAATTTCGCTTTCAGCCTCCCTGTCCGGCAAAACTCAGAAAGCATCTCCACGATTTGAGTTTGCGGTGTAATCGGATAAGCCGCGATTACCTGCGCCCTTGATAACATCGCACCGTATGATACCGCATGATTACCAGACATTACTTCTTTCATCTTTCCTCTTGCACCAGTCCAATTGCATTACGCGGGCATTCCAGAACACAAACACCGCAACCTTTACAATAATCGTAATCAAATTCGTATTTTCCCGCCCTCTTATTTACTGACATATCCGGACAGAATACGAAACAATTGTCACATTTGTTACAAACTCCGCAACTAAAACAGCGACTGCATTCTTGCTTTAATTGTGGCTTTTCGTATCCTTGATAAACCTCAGCAAAGGTCTTCAGCCGTGAAGATAACGGCAATTTACCAGATGGAATCCGTGTCTCGTGCTCAAAATATGCGGTATTTAAGTCCTCAAACACGACTGGTTTTTCTGACGCACCAACAGGTAAACACACCTGGCGAAGATAACAATGTATCAAATGAGCCGCCTTTTTACCTGCGCCAATCGCATCTACCACTGTCTTTGGTCCTGTTACTGCATCACCACCAGCAAAAACCCCTTCATAATTTGTGCTTACAGTATCATCTAACACCTTTAAGAAAGAACCCGGTATAAATGATGTATCAACCTCCTCGCCGATTGCGGGAATTATTGTATCAACACCAACCTTAAAATCAGAGCCCTTAATCGGGATTGGCTGTCTCCTGCCTGTCTTATCTGCCTGTCCTAATTTCATTTTAATACATTCTAAAGATACAATTTTATTATTCCTGATGATGATTCTTTCTGGTGCGGCAAGAAAGACAAATTCTATTTGTTCTTCTTTGGCTTCCTGAATCTCATCCAGGATAGCCGGCATCTCATTTTCAGTCCGGCGATATATCACGATGGGCTTTTTGCCGAGCCGCAGAACGCTCCGGGCCGCATCCAGCGCCGAATTACCTCCACCGATTATACCTACCCTTTGCCCGATTTTTACTCTCTTACCAGCGCATAATTGATAAAGAAACTCAAGTGCAGGAATAACAGATGGATGCTCCGCACCGGGAATCCCTAATTTCTTTTCCTTATGCGCACCAATGGCTATAAAAACTGTCTTATATTCTTTAAGTAGTTTATCAAAGTCATACTCATTACCAATCGCGGTATTAGAGTGAATCTTTACATCTGATTTTATTATTCTTGCAATCTCTGCTTGAACAATATCTTGAGGAAGACGGTAAGATGGAATGCCCTGACTTAAAAGGCCGCCTAATTTGTTATCCGCTTCAAAGATAGTGGATTGATAGCCCCGTCGTCTTAAATGATATGCACAAGAAAGCCCGGCAGGTCCTGCGCCAATAATCGCAATCTTGTATTTCTTGTTTACTCTCGGTAGTCGCCACTTAAAACCTTCATTCAGCCCGATATCACCAATGAACCGCTCTATGGTATGAATATTTATCGGCTCATCATAATCACTACGGTTACAAGAATTTTCACAGGGATGGAAACAAACCCTTCCACAAACCGCTGGGAATGGGTTATCCTGGGTTAATAATTTCCATGCCTTATAGAGACCCTCTTCCTGGTTCAGTATATCAATGTATTGCTGTATCTTTTCTCCAGAGGGACAAGCGTTATTACAAGGCGGAATCCGATTACGATAAACAGGTCTATAATTACGCCATGAACCGGTTTTATTGTATAAGGTTGATTCAGTAGAAATTGCCCATGGCGGTAATTGGAACACTTGTTTCATATTGAACCACAGCGAAATGGCGCCCCTGCCTGTAGTAGGCAGGCTTATGGTGCCACGTTATTTCAATTCTGATATATCTTTACGCTTTTACATCCCTCATCTGCCGCAAGGAGATTATTATTAGTCTTGATAGTAATCTTACCTTTTATAGTGTTCTTTAAGACAGAAATATTTGGTCCGAAAGGCAGTCCACAAAATGCACCTAACATCGTGGTATTTACAATAGGAGAGGTGCGCGAACCCAAACCATATTTTACCGCTATCGCAGTAGCATTCACTGTGGCAATATTAAAACCTTTGCCTAATTTCAGGTTCTCAAGAGGGTTTTCGGTATCAGTATTGATTAGGACCCAGCCATCCTTTTTGAGTCCATCCGTTACCTTTACAGAATTCAATAAAACCGGGTCAAGAACGATGATACAATCGGGTTTGTATATTTTACAGCGAAGACGAATCGGTCGTTTATCAACCCGCATAAATGCGGCAACCGGCGCACCACGACGCTCGGCACCGAACTCTGGAAAAACCTGAACGAATTGCCCCTGCTTGAAGTATGTACTCGCCAGCATCTCCAAAGCAACCACTCCACCCTGTCCACCACGTCCATGCATTCTTATTTCAAGCATAATCAATCTATAATTAATTTGTGAATTACTTTACTTTCTGTCAAGAAAAATAAAATAATAATAGTGATGACCAAAATTAATATTTATAATAACTCCCGACAGAGACGAATACTTAAAATAGACGCCAAACACTTGAAGAAAACCATCAGAACCATACTACAGAAAGAACGGAAGACACTCCGCACAATGAACCTCGTATTCGTTGATAATGAAGAAATAAGAAAAATAAACCGCCGGTTCCTTGGAAAAAATACTATTACTGATGTAATTGCGTTTCCCTTAAAAGGGAAAATACCCCCGGATGATATTGACGGTGAAATAATTATTTCTGCACAGGAATCCGTCCGGCAAAGCCGGCAACGACACATACCATTTGAACAGGAATTATTACTCTATTGCATCCACGGTGTCCTTCACTTGATTGGTTATGATGATACTACTGAACAAAAACGACTCAAGATGCAATCAAAACAATCATATTACCTTAAGTTGGCACTTCGCGATTCGCCGATAGTAAATAGCAAATGACCTCATTGCGACGAACCAAGTATATTCATAATGTGTCTTGTCTTCATAGGACTATTGGTCAGCGATAAAAGATAGTCTAACTGCATCATACAACCCGGGCAGTTGGTAACGATTGTCAACGACCCGATGCTCGGATGGATGCTTTTTAATCTTAGGTGTCCTATTTGTTCAGATAAGTCCGGGAATTTTAGACCAAATAACCCTCCCCCACCACAACATAAGTCCGAATCGGTCTCCTGATAATCCGTTGTTGTTTTGAGCAATGCCCTAATAATCTCCGGCGCTTTTGTGCCTTCTGAATGACAGGGTTTGTGGTAAACTGTACGGATTTGGGATTTGGGATTTGAGATTTGGGATTCAGTTGTATCTGCCAAAAATTCTATCGCATCTATAATTTCACTCCGCATTCCGAATTCCGTATCCTGCATTTCTCTGAGCATTCTGTTACAGGTCGGACAAACTGTAATAATAGTGTCTGTCTTAAAGAGAGGTTGGTTTATCTTCATCAAACGTTTAGCGGTCAATTCATCGCCTGATAATAAGGCAGAAAAACCACAGCATACTTGTTGAGCAGGAATTACATAAGAAATCCCGAGACGATTCAAAGTAGAAGTCAATCCATCAATTATTCCCGGATAGATATAATTAGCAGCACAGCCGATGAAGATGGAGACGGGCGTAGCGCGTCCCGACGTTACGCCGGGATGCTCTATGCTTTCTAATGCTGACTTAGGAGCAAGTTTGGGCAGGCGCTGTAAAAGATTAGTAAAATACAATGGTAAATGACGAAGTGGGGCTTGACGTGTTCTATGATGTATCATCAGACGCATTACGGATGACGCCAGACGCATAACGTTATCATATAGCCAACGATTAGGTAAAACCCATCTGAAAGCGAGACGCAAAAGTGAGGGCAATCCATTTTGGGCAACTAATTCCTGACGTACTGATTTGAAGACATCAGATGTCTTTACCAATGATGGACAATGAACCTCACAACGTCGGCACATCAAACAGGTATCAATGATTTTAGCAAGGTCATTATATTCAACCGAAGAACTAGCAGTGGTCTTTGATTGAATAATAGCCAATCGTCCTCGGGCGACTAATGTCTCGTCTTTTAAAACAGAAAATATCGGACAGACAGAGCGACACTGCCCGCACTTGGCACAACGTTCTAATTCTTTATCAATATTCACCATCGTTTTATTAGCGGTGAATTGACTTAACCGAATATCTTGCCGGCATTCAGAATATTCTTCGGGTCAAATAGTTGTTTGAGTGCCTTAAATATTTCGAGTTCATCTTTTCCCCATTCTAATGGAAGATATTTCGCCTTAGTCAAACCGATTCCGTGTTCTCCGGAGAGCGTTCCGCCTAATTCTATGGTTCTCTTAAATAGACAATCTAATGCAGACGCCAAATTATTCTCGTGTTCCTTTGTTGATACCAGAAAATTGATATGAAGATTGCCATCGCCTAAATGTCCAAATGTTGCGGTCGGGATGCCAGAGGTTGATTCTATCTCCTTAATGGTTTGTAGAATCGGAATAATAGAAGCCCTGGGAACAGAGATGTCTTCGCTAATCTTTTGTGCAGTAATGGAAAAGAGAGCGGCAGAGATGGCTTTGCGGATTGACCATAATTTCTGGGAATGGTTTTTATCCTGCGCCCTGATAATACCTAATGGTTTTGCTTCCTGAATATATTGTTCAACTTGTCTGGCAAGGTTTTCTACATCCTGCGGGTAGCCATCAACCTCAATTAAAAGCATTGCTTTTGTCTCTGGTGGTATTGGCGCATCGGGTTTATATTTCATCACCGCACTGATAGATGTCGCGTCCATAAATTCCAGTGCCCGAGGAAGAATACCTCTGTCTAATAAAGTAAGAGACAATTGCAGTGGCTTGGTTGGTCCATCAAAGAAAGCAAGAAGTGTTGCCTCGGCCGGCGGTTTGGGAATAAGCCGAACAATAATCTTGGTGAAGACACCCAGTGTCCCTTCTGAGCCGACGAATAAGCGAGTCAGGTCATAGCCGGAGACCTTTTTGAGAGTACCTCTGCCTGTCTTGATAATCCTACCATCTGAGAGAACCACCTCCAGACCCAGGATATAATCACGGGTGGTTCCGTATTTGATGCAACGAAGCCCGCCGGCCGCGGTTGCAACATTACCACCGATGGTACAAAAATCGGCACTCGCCGGGTCAGGCGGATAAAAGAGGTTCTGTTTTTCCACCTCTTTCTGGAAGTCAGTTACAACCACACCTGGCTCAATGGTCGCATTCAGATTCACAGGATTTATTTCAATGATACGGTTCATCAAGGACAAATCAAGAACGATTCCACCTTTGATAGGAACCGCCGAGCCGGTAACCGAAGATGCCGCTCCTCTTGTATAAACAGGGATAGTGTTAAGATAAGCGAATCGCAGAATATCCGATACTTCTTTGCTATTTATGGGCTTTACAAGGACAGCAGGCAGGTAAGAAAGACGCGAAGCATCGTATGAAGAGGCAATCCTTGCTTCTATTGAAAACAAAACTCGCTCTTTATCTATTACACTTTTTAGTTGATGATATATCTGGTTTGTCAATATCAATATTCACTACAAATATTAGTATGGGCTGGTTGTGATATTATCATTGATGCGGATGGCATCTGCCTGGAATTCTTTAATACTGAAGCAACTTGACCATTGGGCTTCTACTTTATCCACCTGGATTTTGGCGACATATTTATCAGCCCGATAAACCGTAAATCGCATCCCAACTTCCACGCCATCGTTTTTACCAACGCTAATGACCACAATATTCAAGGCGGGCTTGTCAGAAACCGCGATTATCTTGCCTTCTATTAACTTGACAGGCATCACATCTACTAATAATGAGGGAGCGGTTTTTCTCAACTGGTCAACAATAATCTTGAGTTGATTGAGTTCTTTTGCCTGTGCCAGATATTGCTGTTCTAAGGCAGAGAGGTTCTTTTCTAATTTTATAATGGTATCCTGGGCATTAAGAAATTTCTCTTCCAGAACAACCCGTTCTTTAGTCGCATCGTCTTTTATTGACTGGGTTTTTTCTAATGTTTCATTCAGTTCTTTGTTCTTCTGGATTTGCTCGTTTAGTGCTGCCTGGAGTTTCTCATAATTAGCATTAAGGGTATTCAGGTCATTGGTAAGTTTTGTGTTAAGAGTTTTCCAGTCAGTCAGGTCATTATTGGCCCTGTCTAATTCCTGTTTAAGAACGGTTGCCTGTCCTTCTAATGTTTTGATATTGTTATTCAGGTCAGTAATCTTTCCCTTGAGGACACCGATTTCATTATCTTTTGTCTCTATGGTCTTTTTATGGGCTTTCTGTTCTTTCTCAACCATATTCTTATAATCAACGCGATACGCAAACAAAGCCGCACTCATTCCTAAATACATTATACTCATTATAAAAATCATAATTATTAATACTCTTGTTAAAGTACTCATATAATCATCCTTCCTTTCTTATTTTCCTACTTAAGAAAAAACTTACTTATCTTGTCAAATATTTTTAGACAATTTAATATAATTATAATAATTAACTTAAAAATGCAAAAGAAACAGAACCAATCTCCATAGCGGTTATAAAAAGTGAGCGTTTTCTCTGATAAAGTAAGCGGTTCTGCCCAGACGCCTTCGGTCTCTTTGAGCCGACCGTCTTTGGTTTTAAGGATATTTATCTCGCCTGTCGGTTTAATAATCGCCGAGATACCGGTATTAGTTGCCCTGACAAATGTTGTTTTGTTCTCTACGGCTCTAAACGCGGAAATTATTAGAATCTGCTCAAGTTCAGCACTATCCTTAAACCATCCGTCATTGGAAACATTGATAATAAAATCCGCTCCGTTCTGAATACTTACCCGGGATAACTCTGGAAAAATACTTTCATAACATATAAGAACACCAAAACGGTAGTTCTGTACTTGACCTGTTTCTTTCTTAACAGGAATGATAAAGGGAACAAGGTGAGTTCCGGGAGACATTTCCGAGATAAATGGAAGTTTTGACAAGGCAAGAATAAGATAGTCCAGAAAAGGAAGTGCTTTTCGCAAGGGGACATATTCGCTTACCGGGACAAGATGTATTTTATCATATCTTCCTAATATTTCACCCTGTGCATTCAGATAGTAAGCACTATTGAATATTTGTAATGGATAATTTGCTGTTCCATCGCGATAGGTAAAACGAAACTTATTGTCCTTTATTTTTATACAGGTTAAAGCACCTATTAGCATCGGGGTTTTACAAATGAGTGCGGTTTCTTTGAGTATTTCTATATTCTCCTCTTCAAATCCAATCGGAAAAGGGAACATCGTTTCTGCCCAGACAATTAAGTCAACCTCTGGTAACTTACGGGTAAGAGATAGATGTTTTTTGTATATCTCTATTGCTTTATCAGGGTCGTGTTTCAGGGACTGCTCAATATTCCCCTGAATAATGCCAAGCGTGGGACCAGGAATGCTATTTATATTATCCATCCGCCACTTTCCGTAAAGAGTAGAACAGACGAGAATAATGGCGCTAATAGCAATAAGGGTAATGGACTTAATTGATAGGCAGGATCTTTCTTGTATGAGATAGAAAATTGTTGCATTCACAAATAAGACAATAAATGAAAGACCATAAACGCCGGTAATATCAGTGATTTGGATAAGTGAAAGCAGACGATATTGTGTATGTCCAACAAAAAACCACGGGAAACCACCAAATAGAAAAGAACGTAGATATTCTAAAAAGACCCAGAGACAGACAAGAGATAATGTTGCGTAGTATATCGGAATAAGGCGAAGTAGGTATCTCCAGATAATTGCAAAGACAATCCAGTAGCCGGCTAAAATCACGCTCACTAAAATAAGACCGGCAATCGTTACATGTCTCAACCACCAGAGACCCGATATGAAAAATAAAACCCCTGCTAAATAGAGCGGTAATGCAAATTTGACCAATGATGTCTGTATAAATGGAAAGGTTTTCCTGAATAATGAAATATCGGGATAGAGGAATATGTAGAGAAGTAAAGGGATATAAGAAACCCATGCCAGATATGTGATATCGGCTGGCGGATAAGAGAGATATATTAGAAATGCTGATGTGAATGGTAAAACCACAGTAAAGGATTGTTTATCTTTTTGCATTATTCTAAAACCATCACGGATACAGGGCTATTAGAAGGCAGAGGTGGTGAATCTGCCGGCACGATAATAAAAACATTGGAACGCGATAAGGAAGCAATATCTGCTGAGCCATGCCCTTTTATTGGTTCTACCTTCCATAGGTTTGTCTCTGCCTCTAAATAGCATCTGGCAAAAAGATATTGCTGACGATTGGAGGTTCTTTCTATCGGCTCGGTAAGAATGGCTTTTATAATAGGATTTTTCAAGCCCGGGTCATTGCAGAGAATAGACAAAACCTCCTTAATAAACACCTCAGTGCTTACAAACACCGAGACCGGATTGCCCGGTAATCCGAACACCAGACAATGTTTATTCTTACCGAATACAAAGGGTTTACCGGGCTTAATTGCCACCTGGTCAATAAGGATTTCTGTGCCTAATTTCTTCAGCACTTCTTCAACAATATCATAATCACCAACCGAAACGCCGCCGGTAAGAATGAAAATATCCGCTCTTAATCCTTGAGAGATTTTCTTGGTCAAAGAATCCATTTCATCCTTTACGATACTTAAAGAGGTTACCTTGAAACCCACATTATTTAACTGGGCTTGAATGGAATAGGTGTTACTATTTCTAACCTGGGCGCCAATAGGTTTCTGAGTAATTTCTACCAACTCATCACCGCTGCTCGCGATTGTGATAGTCGGATATTTATAGACACGAACTTTATCTTTACCTACTGCGGAAAGAAGAGCGATATGTTGTGGAGTAATTTTGGTGTCTCGTGAGATAACCATTTCGCCCTTTTTGACGTCTTCTGCCTTAAAGCAGATATTGGCAGCTCTCTCTACTCGTTTGAAACATCTGACAGTTTGAGTAGAAGAAATATATTGAGTGTCTTCTTTTATAATTACCGCGTCTGCTCCGAGAGGTATCGGAGCACCGGTCATTATCTTAATTGCCTTGCCCGGTTTTAGTTCTTTAGTGGCGACCTTACCCGCAGGGACTATCTCTATTACTTCAAGTTCTACAGGAGGCAGTTTAATATCTTCGCTTCTTAGCGCGTAGCCATCCATTGCGGACTTATCAAACGAAGGCATATCAATATCAGAAAACATATCTTCGCCAATTACTCTACCTAAAGAATCTAAAAGAGAAACGGTTTCTAATTGAGACGCTGGTATGTTCTGGCGAATGATATCCAATGCTTTTTCAATACTAATCATATCTTCTAAATTACGTAGAACGGCCCAGATGTCAAGGAAAACCACAGATTACTCATATTTCTAATAAAATCTCTTTACACCTTTCCGCTAAAATATTATTCTACTTCTCATAGTTGTTAAAAATTAGGCTACTTTTCTGGCTAACAAAGACATCCTATAAACCTCACCGCAGAGACGCGGAGGACGCAGAGAAATATGGAAATCAAGGATTGTCTCTTAGGATTAAAAGAATAATGATTCGCTCCGCGACCTCTGCGTCTCGGCGGTCCCGCTAAAGCGGGATTATACGAGGG